>NZ_JAQMIL010000027.1:0-105378 GCF_029990105.1 Bradyrhizobium sp. Arg237L
ATGGCGATGCGATGTGCCCATCACCTCGCCAATGCCGACGACCTCGCCCAGCACGACAGCGCCGCGCGCGCATTGGGCAGGCTCGCCCGCACGTTTCCCGCCCAGATCGAGGCGCTCAACCGCTACCGAAGCCATGGCGAGCCCGCCATCACCGTGCAGAACGTGTCGGTCGGAGACGGCGGCAACGCCATCGTCGGCAACGTCACGCAGCATGCGAGCGTGATCGTTTCCGACAAGAACCGGGCCTCCGCGGCGCGGAAGCTTCTGCCAACGGGCGTGACGGAGAGTTGTCCCGATGTCGAGCCGGCCCGCTTGGGACACGAACGCCCGCGGATGTCAGCTCAGCTTATTCCTGATAGGCAGAGATGGTAAGCCGAACCGTCGACAATCTCGGCCGCTGATGTCCAAGGGCGCTCCCGCCGCTGCAGAACACCTCGGCGAAAACGGACATTCAACGAGGTCCTGGTAGGAGCAACGCCGACGAACTCGCAGTAAGACTGCCGTGATGTTCCGCGCCATCAACGCGGCCGGCGAAGTTGCCCAGGTGTTCGAGACCCCCGAACAAGCCGGAAACGTGGGAGGCAATGCAGTAAGCAGCGAAAACGGCCGCCTATGGCGGCTTGCAATCACCTTCCGGCGGCCTACCATGGAATCTGTAGCTCACCCTGCAGGAGCGAAGCCATGGAACTCACCGTGGTGCCCATCGTCAAGCCGGACGACGTCAATTTCATTTTCGGCCAGTCGCATTTCATCAAGACCGTGGAAGACCTTCACGAGGCGCTGGTGGGCGCGGTTCCGCGCATCCGCTTCGGGCTGGCCTTCTGCGAGGCCTCCGGTAAGCGGCTGGTGCGCTGGTCGGGTAATGACGAAGCCTCACTCGCCCTCGCACGCGACAACGCATTGGCCATCGGCGCCGGCCACACTTTCCTGATCTTCCTGGGCGACGGGTTCTTTCCCGTCAACGTGTTGGCTGCGGTGCGCGCAGTGCCGGAGGTCTGCCGCATTTATTGCGCGACAGCCAACCCGACACAGGTGATCGTCGCGCAAACGGAGCTGGGCCGCGGCGTGCTCGGCGTCGTGGATGGCGCCTCGCCGCTGGGTGTCGAAACTGACGCCGACATCGCGTGGCGGAAAGACCTGCTGCGAAAGATCGGCTACAAGTTGTAATGGCTGGGTGAAGCCGAAACCGACAGGCTTTCCACCTGCAGCCGACACTGCCACTCGTCGAACGCGATGAGGCACGCGCCAGGATCGCGGTGAAGATCGCAGTTCGGCCTGCCCATCCTCTAGGACGGTGACAAGAAAGGCTCGCCTCTCGTGCGACCTCCCGTCAGGATGAGGTCGTGTTTCGTCCAGGTCATTGACGCGCCAGCGATTGATGGCACTGTCCTTCAGCTCGCTTGCTGAACCCAAGCACTCGAATTTCCGAATGGGCCTGCCGCGGAGCTCGGCCGAGGATAGTTCGTCAGGTTCGTGTTGGCTTCCGGGGATGGAATAGCTCTTCGGCGGAATGTTTCGGGTCCTCGATTCGAGAGCGGTCCTTACGATCGTTCTTCTGTGCCTCGAGCTTCTGCAGAAAGCGGAAACGCGGCGATCGGGTCGCATGCCCCGATCGGCCGTGCTTGGTCATGCCGAAACCCTTTTGACCACCATGCGTCAATTTATCACCACCGAACGCTGTTCGGCTCATTTCTTACAGCCAGGAGTCGCTACCAGTACCAAGCTTCATGCGGTTCGCCGAGACCACGAACAGAGAAAGGATAGCCCCGATCGTCAAAAGGCGCGAGGCTGGACGCTCGGTCTGGCGAGAGCAGAATGCTGCAGTGCGGCGCTGGGATGCGCAGCGCTCGAAGGTGGCGGCGAGCGAGAGGTTGCCGTCGGTTCACGGCGTCGCACACAAACGCGGCGGCGCCGACAACGAGCGATGCCGCGGCACCGGTTGGCATATTGCGGCGATAGGTCGGTCGGCGTTGGAGTCATGAAATCGCTGACGCCGAACGCGTCGAACGCCAAGGAGATCAAAGAGCTATGGTTTGACGACATGCAATGGCGTAAAATGTCGCAAGGAGCCCCATCACGGAGCTTGAACGTAGCGAGATCATCTATGTCCTCGATAAAGGAGGATAAACTATGGAGCAAGGAAACGTAGACCGCAGAAGCTTCCTCAATAACCTTGGCGTGAGCGTCGGCGCTGCCGCGGCAGCAACCGCGATGCCGGCGATTACTCCCGCATCGGCGCAAACTCCGGCGGCGCCGAAAGGCAAAATTCCCGATACGCCGCTCAGGCTCGGTCACATGACCTTCTTGACCGGCCCCGCAGCGGTGCTCGGCGAGCCTTCACTCAAGGGCCACCTCCTGGCTGCGGAGGAAATCAACGCCCAGGGCGGCATTCTCGGCAAGCGCAAGATCGAGACGATCACCGCCGACGAGGCAGCTGGCACAGATGCCAACGTGAAGGAGCTTCGCCGGATGAAGCTCTCGGAAAAGATCGACATGTTCACCGGTGTCATATCGAGCGGCAACACCCCGGCGCTCGGTCCGGTCGCCGAGGAGCTTGGCGTGCTAACGATCTTTGTCGACGGCTGCACCGACTTTCTGTGGGACAAGGCGGTGCCGAATCCGAAATACGCGTTCCGCATTACCAACATCCAGTCAGCGGACGGTGTCACCTGCGCAGTGGCGGCGGCGCAGGCCTGGCCGGAGGCAAAGCGGATTGCGCACATCCACCCGGACTACAGCTATGGCCGCAATGCCTTCGACCATTTCAGCCTCGCGTTCGGCAAGCTTGTGCCCGGCACCCAGGTCGTCTCGGAAGGCTGGCCGAAGCTCGGCACCACCGACTTCACCGCTCACATCACCAAGGCGATGTCGTCAAATCCTGACCTGATCGTTTCGTCGGTCTGGGGCGGCGACTATGTGGCGATGTACAAGCAGGCCTTGCGTTACGGCATGTTCAACAGCGCGAAGTTTGCGAGCACGATTGCTTTCGGCGTTGCGCCGCATGCAATCGGCAAGGATCACCCGGAAGGCGTGATCGCCGGCGTGCACGCGAACTATTACTTCACCTTCCCACCGGGAAATCGTTGGCCGGCTAACAGGAGGTTCGTCGAGAAGTACTACAAGCGCTGGAACGAGTATCCGAACTTCCAGTCGGATGGTGCGTATCACACGCTCTATATGTACAAGACCGCAGTCGAGAAGGCGAACAAGCTTACAGGTGGCTGGCCGGAGGAAGAGGCGATCATCAGCCAGCTTGAAGGCATGTATTTCGAGACGGCGGCCGGTGATCTGTATATCCGTCCAGACAATCACCAGGGCTACAAGGACGCGGTGACGGGCTTCAGCAAGCTTGTGCCCGAATATCCGTTCCCAATCCTGGATCCGAATCGGATGGTTACCATTCCGATCCGCAATATCACCGCGCCTCCGCGCTGGCCGAAGCCGGGCGATGGTCACAACGATCCGACCGCCACTTACAATTGGATCAAGGAGACTTGGCCACAGGTCGCTTGAACGTGGCAATCGAGACGATCATGCCTTTTGGTGAAGGCATGGCCGTCTTTGGGATGTGGTCTTGATCGGGCGGCCGCAACTCCACATCGGCGTTATTCGGCCGCAGCGATATCCTGCGGGCGGTGGAGCGGAGCATGTCTCTGCGCGCAGCTTCGCCTTGGGCGCGAACGGCCGGCTTGGTTCTAGGGCTGACGTGCGTGGTTGTCGTTGCGTCAACATCGTTGCTGGCCGACCACGAGATATCTTATTTTCCCTCGTTTTATCCGCATGAAATCCGCATCGAGCCGCTCGATCCGGAACGAGCGGCTCGCGAGTTCGTCAACAAGATCGATCCGCTTCACGTTTATGTGGGCGCCGCACCGCGCTTTTCCGGCCAGATTCCCGAGCACCTCAAGTCGGTCGAGTCACTCAAGTCGCTGATCACCGTCAGCGTCAATCCGCAATCATCGCTGCTTCAGGGCGGCCGCGAGGCGCGCTGCCACGCTCTCGATGAGGCCGCCGCGGCGCTGGCGGCACCACCTGACGTCGTTATGCATCCGTATCCGATCACGCCCTATCACGCCGATTATCTCGGCCATGCAGATCGACTGCCTCCAGGCAAGGCCACGCGCACGCCAACCGGTGCGCCCGCGCCGACATTTCGCGCCGACGCCGATGTGTCCCTGCTCTCGCCGCAGGCTCGCGTCCAGGCAACCAGCTGGGATGTGAGTCTCGATGAGACTTCGGTGAACGCCTTGCTCATCGAAGCAGGGATCAACTTCAATGAATGGTCTGCACCGCCCTGGACCAAAGAAGGATGGTTCCAAGCCTACCAGTTGCTTCGTCCGGCCCTCAGTCAGGCGAACGACCGAGAGCAGGCGGACGGGATTTACGAGCGCCTCACCCATAACGAGTTCAGGGATCGCACTGAACAGATCAACCTCGAGCGCGAGTTGCTGGCAGCATTGCTCGGCAGTTGCGAGCGCGCCGTGGTCGGCTATCGGCTGCGGCGGGAATTCTATACTGACGACTTTTCCAACGGCATTGAAAACATCGCCGTGGATTCGCAGCTCGGTTTGAATTCGGCTATTTTCCTGAGGACCGTGAAGCTTAAGGATTTCCTCTGGAATGGCACGCTGCGCATTGGGATCGATCCGCGCCCGACCGCAGCCTGGAATCCAATCGCCGGCTTTAACGATGCGGCTGGCCGTCTGGCATGGTCGACCGTCGGAGACAACGCCTTCCTGCCCATTCCCTATAATAGCCGGTGGGTCCAGAACCGCGCCGAAATTCGCACTACGGACGAATCCGGTATCAAGCGGTCGGTTCGCGTTCCCGACGATGCGCTGATGCCGGAGACCATGACCGGCAGGTTTGGCCAGGTCGGGCCGAGCCATGGCGCGATGACTAAAGTGCTGTATCGCCTGTCGGCCTCGAATTTCAGCGACGCCTCGGTCATGGAGGCGGCCGATTTACTTTACCCGTACGCGCTGGCGTTCCGCTGGGGCGCCGGCGGGCAGAATGCGGGGGCCCACGATCCGGAGATCGCTGCTGCGACGCGGCTGATACGCGAGCGGCTGCGCGGCTTGAAACTCCTCAGGGTAGAGGAAACCTCGCGGTCGGTCGCTGATCAGACCTTCACCTATCGCAGCCCGATTATCGAGATTTATCTCGATAACCTCGCATTCGACGAACAGGAGAACGCCCTCATCGCTCCGCCCTGGAGTTCGGTGCCCTGGCACGTGCTTGCGCTGATGGAGGCGGCGGTCGAGCGCGGCATCGCAGCCTTCTCGCGCGGCGAAGCGGAGCGGCGCCACCTGCCGTGGCTCGACCTCGTCCGCGATCCAGCGCAATTGAAGACATTCCGCGCCCTGATCAAGGAATTTGCGCAGACCGGCTACCGGCCGGCAGCGCTCGAGTCGCTGGTCGGCCCGGAGACGGCGAAGGCCCGTTGGCAGCTTCTCGACCAGTTCGTTGAAGCCAACGGTCATTTGCTGGTGACCAACGGACCCTACCGGCTGAAGGCCTGGTCGCCCGACGCGTTCGTTTTCGAGGTTGTACGGGAATTCAGCTATCCCGTCGGTCTCGGTACGTTCAACGGCTTTGCCTATCCGGCACGCGCGCTCATCACCGGAATGGAGCGCGCCGGTGATCTCGTGCTGGTGAGCGCCGACGCCGAATTCGCCGTCAAGCAGCAACGTGACCATCGCCTCGTCCGTGCGATGCTGCAGCCCGACACGCTGCGCGGAACACTGCAGCCTATTCGGCCGGAATCACGTTACGTCGTCATTGGCCAGGACCGCCGGGTGGCTGCAGCCGGAAGCCTGGTGCGGCAACCGGACAACCGCTTTGCGGCATTGCTGTCGACCACCCTTCAGTCCGGAGTCCATACGTTGTTCGCGGCGATCTTTCTCGACGGGAATACGATCAATCCAGCAATCGAACGCATTGAGCTCCGCAATGACGGGACAATTGGCAAGGCCGGGCGAGCCGGGGACGCAAAGGACGAGGAGAGAAGGCCGTGACGATCTTCGTCATCCAGATCCTCAACTCGTTTTTCTACGCGGCAGTCCTGTTCCTTATCGCCGCCGGCCTAAGTCTCATTTACGGCGTCATGCGCATCGTGAACCTGGCGCATGGGGCGCTCTATGCGCTCGGTGCCTATGTCTCCGCCTGGATTGTCGGGAGTGCTGTCGGACACGCGCTGGAAGGAAATCTCGGCCTGGCCGGAATGCTCCTTCTCCTTCCGATCGGTGCGATTGCCGTCGGTGCCGTCGGCGCGCTGATCGAACCTACCCTGCTGCGCCCGCTCTATCAGCGATCCGAGGAATACCACCTGCTGGTTACATTCGGCCTGCTCATGATCCTCGAAGATGTCATCAAGCTCCTGTTCGGCCGCACGCCACTGTCGGCCGGCGCGATCATGGACCAGATGGGCAGTATCCCCGTTGGTCGCCTGATGTATCCCGCCTACAATCTGTTCGTCGTCGCGGTCGGGATTGCCGCCGCAATCGGATTGTGGGCGTTCATCTACCGCACCAAGTTTGGGATCATCCTGCGTGCTACCTCGCAGGACCGACGCATGGCCGCGGCGCTCGGTATTAATGTCAGTCGCGTCTATGTCCAGGCCTTCGCCATCGGCTGCTTCATGGCCGGCCTTGGCGGCGCGGTGGTGGTACCAGCGCAGGCGGCGGTCCTTGGCCTGGGTATCGAGGTGCTTATTCTGGCCTTCGTGGTCGTCGTGATCGGTGGGCTCGGGAGCTTGCAAGGGGCCCTCGTCGGCGCGTTGATCGTCAGCTTCGTGCGCACCGCCGGCATTCAGTTCTTCCCCGAGATTGAACTCGCGGTCCTATACCTGATTGCGGCCGCCGTCCTCCTCGTCCGTCCCACCGGTATGTTTGGAAGGGCATGACGATGGAGAGGACAGCAGCCACTGGCACCTCGATTTGGCGAATCGCCATCGGCGCCGCAATCGCTCTCGTGATCCTTGCGGTCCTGCCGCAGCTCGTCGATCCCTATCAAACGGTACTGCTGACCTACGGTCTGATCATGGCCATTGCCGCACTCGGCTTCAATCTGCTGCTCGGCTACACCGGCCTTTTGTCATTCGGCCATTCCGCCTATTTCGGCGCCGGCGCCTATTTGGTGGCCTCCATCATGCGAGATCTCGGCGCGCACTCCATGGAGCTGTGCATCGTCGGCGGGATGCTCGGCACGGCGATCATTGCTGCAGTTTTCGGATTCGTCTGCGTGCGGCACACACGCATTTTCTTCGGTATCCTGACGCTTGCGTTGTCGCAGGTTCTCTGGAGCCTTGCGTTCAAGTTCTTCTGGGTGACGGGCGGCACCGACGGCATTCGGGTCCCCTATGCCAATCTGACGTTGCTCGGCGGCCTAGTCAATTTCAAGGGAGCGGGCTCATTCCAGCGTTTCATCTATGCTTACTATTACTATGTGCTTGCGCTGTTTGCCGTCTCCACGATCGTCATGTGGGTGATTGCGCATTCACCGTTCGGCAAGGCGCTCCAGGCGATTCGTGACAACGAAACACGAGCGCGGTTCGTCGGCATCTCTGTACGGCGCTATCGCTGGATCGCTTTCATGATTTCCGGGACCTTTACGGGACTTGCCGGGATTCTGTGGGTTCCGCTCAACGGTCTCACCACGCCCGACATTCTCTATTGGCCATTCTCCGGCGAGATCGTGTTCATGACCGTGCTGGGCGGATTCCGCTCCTTCACCGGCCCGATCGTCGGCGCGATAGCGTTCAACTACCTCAAGACCTATGCGATCGCCAGCACGGAATATTGGCAGCTTCTGCTTGGCGTGGTGCTTGTCATTCTGGTCATGGCGCTACCCGCCGGCATCGTCGGAACGGCCATGCGGCTCGCCGCAAAGCTCGGGAGATCGACGAAATGATCCTCCTGGAGACGGTCAATCTGAAGAAATATTTCGGCGACACGCACGCTGTCGACAATGTCAACCTGACCATCGCCGACGGCGAGTTCATTTCTGTGGTCGGCCCCAATGGGGCCGGAAAGACCTCGCTTTGCAACGTCATCAGCGCCCTTCTCGTTCCCGACTCCGGGAAAATCATCTTCAAGGGTCGCGACGTGACCCATTCATCGGTGATCGAGCGAGTGAAGGCCGGCATCGCGCGCAGCTTCCAGCTGGTCAACCTGTTCGACGATCTCACATCCTTCGACAACGTCGCACTCGCGATCTTTTCGCGCGACGGCAAGATCCGGAACATGGCGGCGCTCGCCGACCGCGACCACGAGGTAGCCATCGAGGCCGACACGATCCTCGATCAATTCGGACTCGCGAGCAAGCGCAACGAACCCGCGCGGGGTCTCGCGCAAGGTGAACGTAAATTGCTGGACGTCGCGCTCGCTTACGCGCTCCGGCCGAAGCTCTTGTTTCTCGATGAGCCGACGAGCGGGGTGAGCACGCGCGAGAAGGATAAAATAATGGACATCATTGCTTCGGTCGTGCGTGGCGAAGGCATCACCGCCGCAATCATCGAACACGATATGGATGTTGTCTTCAAGTATTCCAATCGAATCGTCGTGATGCACCAGGGCGCGATCCTCGCCCAGGGCACGCCAGACGCGATCAGAAACAATCACGAGGTTGCGATGATCCTGCTCGGCGCCTCGGGGCCGGACGCATTTTCACGAAAGGAATGATCGTGCTGGAGGTCAAGGCGATCCACACCTACCGCGGCCCCGCTCACATCCTCAACGGCGTTTCGCTGCGCGTGGACAGACAGGAAGTCGTGTGCCTGATCGGTCGTAACGGTGCTGGCAAGACAACGACGATCGAGAGCATCATGGGCTTCCTGCCGCTGCAGGCAGGCCAAATCGTATTTGGCGACGAGGACCTGACCAGACTCGCACCGCATGAACGCGCCAAACGCGGAATCGGCTACTCGCCGGAGGATTGCGGCGTTTTCCCGGAACTTTCCGTCGACGACAATTTGATGATCAGCCGCTGGCTCGGGGATGAAGTGTCGCGCCGGCGAGACGGAGTTGTGCGTCCAGACCCGCAGACGGAGGCCTTCGGTGTCTTTCCCGAGGTTCAGGATCTGCTGCAGCGCCAGGGCATGCATCTGAGCGGCGGTCAACGCAAAATGGTCGCGATCGCACGCGCGATGATGTTGTCGCCGTCCCTTCTGCTGCTTGACGAGGCATTCGAAGGGCTGGCGCCGGTCGTGGTCAATCGGTTCACGGAAGCCGTCATGAAGATCAAGACGATGGGCGTCTCCATCCTGTTGGCGGAATCGCATCTCGCTGCCGCGTCCCGTATCGGTGACCGGCTCTATGTGATCGATCGAGGCGAAATCATTTTTCACGGTTTGCCAAAGGAAGCGCGCACCGATGAGAGGGTGATGAAAGCTTTACGTGGATGAAGCGCGTCGTCGCGCGCAATTGTGGGATTGCATCATGAGGCGCTACCTGACGCTCGGATTGCTATTGTCGGCCCTGGTCATGACCGGAGCAGTGCGCGGCGGTCACGAATTGCCGGTCTATCCATCCTATTATCCGCACGAGATCGAGATCAGGACCGTCGCTCGCGATACCGCGGAGCGCCTGCTGCAGCAATCCAAGATCCACGCCTATCTGGGAAACGACCTCCAACTTTCGGGCTCTGCACCGGATCTGATCGCTGCAGTGGAATCACTGGGCTCCCTAGTGACTGCCCGCATCAACCCACAATCGTCATATGCGAGAGCGGATGCGACCGCCTGCGCAGTCATGCGTGCCGTCGCCCGAAAAATCATCTCGAACGATCCGGATGTGATCCTGCACCCCTATCCGATCACACCGCTGCATGGCGATTATTTGTACCATGTCGATCTCGCCGAAACGGCGAAGAGCCGCCTGCTCTCCGACCCCCAGGTTGAGCCAGCAATCCGGGATCTGAAGATGAAGGCGGCTGATGCTTCCGCGAAACGCCTGCTCGGCGCCGAGCAAGTGGAGCTGGGATTGGATTGGGACATTGAAATCAAGCAAACGAGCTTCCCGGAACTCTTGGCCTCGGCAATGACCGTGATCAACGGCTGGCTGGTCCCGCCAGCGGCTAGGAGCGGATGGTATCAGGCCTATCTCGTTCTGCACGACGCAACTGATATCGGCACAAGAGAGCGCGTGGAAGCTGACCTACAACGGATTCAATCCGGCGATTTCGACGACCCAATCGATCGCATCAATCTGGAGCGAGCGGTCGTAAGCGCGCTCGTCAGCGACTGCCGCCAACTCGTCATCGGCTACACGCTCAAGCGCGAATACTTCAATACCGAATTCTCGGCCGGGATTGAGAACATCGCTTTCGATTCCCTTACGGGCCTCAACTCAGCGATCTTCCTCCGCACGGTAAAGCTGAAGGACTTTCCCTGGAATGGTTGGCTCAGTCTCGGAATCGATGCACAGCCGACATCCGCATGGAACCCCATCACAGGCTTTTCCGACAAATTCGGACGACTGATGTGGTCCTCTGTCGGAGACCCCGCTCTGTTGCCGTCGCCTTACAACGAGACCTGGATGGCGAATCGGGTCTCGGAGATCCAGGCCACCCCACCGCGATGAGGAATTACTGCGATGCCTTGCAGCGCACCGTTTCGCGCATGTCTCGTCGGCACGGTGCTCGCCTGGGCGACCAGAGCGACAATCGTCGGAGCCAGCGCCGCAGAGCTCACATTCGACTTCCGCATCGAGCGTGGGCGGGTAACGGAGAGCGCACAGGTGGTCCGGGTCAAGCAAGGCGATGTAGTCAGACTGCGATGGAGCACGGATCGGCCAATCGTCCTGCATCTACACGGCTATGACATTGAACGAAAGGTCGAGCCCGGCACCGTTGGTCTGATGGAATTCGCCGCGAAAACAACCGGACGGTTTCCGGTGGAAGTCCATGGGTCTGCTGGGCCCGGCGGCCACTCACATGGGGAAACTCCACTTGTGCGTATCGAGATCTATCCGTAACCAGATGCGCCGACAGCGCTTGATAGCGACGCGATGCTGGCTGTTCGCGACCGCGACTTTACTGATGAACGTCGCACCGGCCGGCGCGCATGGCTTCGGCCAGCGTTATGATCTCCCCCTTCCGTTATCACTTTATCTCTTCGGTGGTGCGACTGCGGTTGCGCTCTCCTTCGTGGTGGTCGGCCTGTTTGTACGCCGCACGCCGCGGGCACACGCCTATTCGCGCGTCGATTTGTTCGACTACCGGCTCGGAAAAGCCATCGCGGCGTTGGGTATTCCACTCAAACTAATCGCTCTCGTCCTGTTTGCCGCGATGCTGGCGGCGGGCTTTTTCGGCGATCAGAATCCTTACCGAAACCTCGCGCCCACGCTCGTCTGGATCATAGTCTGGATCGGCCTCGCCTATATTTCGGCTTTCGTCGGAAATATCTGGCCGGTCATCAATCCATGGCGGACCGTCTTCGACGGCACGGAGATGGCATACAGGCGCGCTTGCGGCTGCAAGCTCGCGCTCAACAAACCGTATCCCCCCGCACTCGGTGTGTGGCCCGCTGTGCTCTTGCTGCTGGCGTTCTCATGGACCGAGCTCGTCTATCCGACGCCCGCTGTGCCCTCACATATAGTCTCCTTCGCACTTGGTTATTCCGTACTGACCTGGGCCGGCATGCTCGTCTTCGGCAGCCAGATCTGGCTGCGGCACGGCGAGCTCTTCACCGTCGTGTTCAGCACATTCGCCCGTTTCGCGCCAACGGACATATGCACCGCCCAGGCGAAACCTCAATTATTGCTGCGACCATTTGGAGCAGGGTTGATCGGTCGTGAACAGGCTTCGCCATCGATGATGGCACTGGTGCTGCTGCTTCTGTCGAGCGTTCTTTACGACGGCCTGATTGCGACTCCAGAATGGTCGGTCGCGGAAGCCGCTCTCATGGCGCGTTTGTCCGATGTAGCCGAGCTCGGCCCGGTAGCGCTACGTAGCATCGGCCTGGTTGGGTTCTGGCTCCTGTTCGTGTCGGCCTATTTGATAGTGAGCGCCATCATGAGCGCGATGACGGAGTGGCAACTTTCACCACGGCAGATCGCCCAGAACTTCGCGCTCACGCTGATCCCGATCGCGCTCGGCTACCACCTGGCGCATTACCTCGTATACTTCCTAATTCAGGGGCAATACATCATTCCGTTGCTTTCCGATCCCTTCGGCAACGGCTGGAACCTGTTCGGAACCGCGAGTTATCGGCCCAACATTGCGATCGTGGGCGCCCGCTTCGCCTGGTACTCGGCGGTCGTGGCCGTTCTTCTCGGACATATCGCGGCAGTTTATCTCGCGCATGCCCGGGCGATGCACACATTTGCCCCGCACAAGCTCGCGTTGGCCTCGCAGATCCCGCTCACCGCGCTCATGGTGGTCTATACCTTCGTCAGTCTGTCGATCCTAGCCGAGCCGATCGTCGAGCGCAGTAGGCCATCCGCGCAGCCATCAGCGGTGGCGGGAAATGTGATTGTGATACCCGCGGACGCGGTACTGCCTGATCTCGACAGCGGCCGCCTCCAACCCATCGGGCCCGACAAATTCGCCAGGACAAAATTGGTCTATCGTCTGCTCGGCTCCGCGTTCCACGACGGGACGAAGATGACGACTGCCGATCTGCTCTACACCTATATCTTTGCATATAGCTGGGGCATTCGTAGCGACGGCCGCGAGACGCATTACGATCCATCACTCGATACTGCGACCGCGCCGATACGCCGCCAGCTGGCGGGATTGCGCATCGCGGGCAGCGAAACTGCATCCAAATCCTTCAGGGTCGGCGACGTCGATTTCCTCCGTGAGGTGTTCACGATCGAGGTCTATACGACCAGCGCACCGGCGAGCCCGGAGCGAGAGGCAGTCCCGGCGCCGCCCTGGAGCACGCTGCCCTGGCATCTCCTCGTTCTGATGGAAGAAGCGGTCGACCGAAACTGGGCGGCCTTTTCGGAGACAGAAGCCGTTCGCCGCGGCGTCGAATGGCTGGACCTCGTCCGCTCGCAAGCACTTAACGCGCGGTTGTTGGCCTTGATCGAGAGCTTCGAGCGTGAAGGCTACCGACCCGAAGCGTTGCGCCCGCTCGTCGGCGTTGATGAGGCACGCAGGCGGTGGGCAGCGCTCTCTGCATTCTACAGGGCCAACGGCCATTTTCTGGTGACCAACGGGCCCTATCAGCTCAAGAGCTGGTCGCATGACAGCGTCGTGCTGTCTGCGTTCCGGGACTTGAGCTACCCGCTGGGCGTGGGCTCCTATGATTCTTACGCGATCCCGCGTCGCGGATTCATCACTGCGGTGGACTCGACGGTTGATGGCGTCCGCTTGTCGGGCGACATCGAAATGATCGACAAGTTTCAGCGCAGGTATCGCATTAAGCGTGTACCGCTTTCGTCCATACCGCCGGATGTTCTGAAACGAATGCCCGCGGAATGCCGGATCGTGGTCGTCGACGATCAGAAGCGTGTGGTACTCGCCGGCGCTACCCCTCTTAGCGAGAGCTCCTCGTTCCAATTCGATTTCAAGAATCGGTTGCCGGCTGGCCGCTACACGATGTTTGCGGTTGTGACGCTCAACGGCAATGTCATGAATGCCGATATTCGCCAAATACCGATCGTCGTTTCCTCCGATCGAAAACGCGAAGAATCCCGGTCCAAGTAAGCGCCTCTTGGAACTGGTCGTTGCTCGACGAACACCGCTGCCCGACCTGCCCGATCAGAGACGAGATTAAGCTGTTGCGGGCTTTCATCTTACTTCCGAGCACACCGTCGCGCCTAAACTGATTGCCGCGCTACCATTGAGCGAGCGAGATCATGGAAAATCGTTGGACATCCTACCAAATCGTACGTTTGGTAGCGGCTCCCCGCCCACGCTGCAAGGATTCTTGTTCTCAAGCTCAGCCGGTGGCGCGCGGCAAAACGCAAGTTTGGATCCACCTCTGGTAACTGAGGTCTGCTCTTCGGCGGCAAGTATGTCTCTCCTGCCCTCTCGAGTGAATTCAACTTGCCCGCCGCGCTCGCCGACTGGCGCGAGCTGGCATCCTCAGGACTGTCGAACTGGTAGGTGAAGGCCTCCACTGGAACGGGGGTTGATTGAAGCTGTGATTACGGGCCGGTCACCCTTAGATGGAGTGGCACGCGTCCCTTATCCGAGTCGATAATATAGAGCTGCAGCTTGGGCAAAATCTTCTCGATGGCTTCCAGGTACAATCGTGTCCTGGTGACATCAGGTGCCTTTTCATACTCCTTCTGCAACGCCAAAAAACGGCTTGTCTCGCCGACGGCGTCGACGACGCGCTGTTGCTTGTAGGCCTCCGCCTCGCTCAGCCGCGTGCGAGCCTCGCCCCGTGCTTTGGGAATGAGGTTGCCTGCGTAAGCGCGGGCTTCGTTGATCACCTTCTCACGGTCGGCCATGGCGTTCGCGACGTCCTGGAACGCCTCGACAACCGATCGGTCGAGAGTCACTGCCATAATGCTCGCAGACACGATGCGAATGCCGCTGCGGCGACGGTCCAGGAGTTCCTGCGTCTCGGCTTTGACGCGTTCCTGCACGGCGACCCGCCCTCTTGTCAGTACCTCGTCTATGGGCATGCCAATGACCGTCTCGGTCAGCACCCCCTCGGCGACGGCCTCAACGTAGGCCGGTGCTTCCTCGATCTCAAAAAGGAATTTCGCCGGATCGCGGATGACGTATTGCAGAACAAGAGCAGCATTGACGATATTGGTGTCCCCAGTCAGCAACTCCATGCCGGAGGGCGCTGCCGATTCCCCGGCGGGTATCGCAAATCCCACGCCGACTTTCTGCACGCTAGTCGTCTTGACAACATCCAGGCGATCAACGGGCCAAGGCAAGCGGTAGTGTATGCCGGGGCCGACCTCGGCCTCGAAGGCACCGAAACGACGCAGCACCGCGCGCTCGTCTGCTCCGATGACATAGATGCCCGAGGCCAGATGGGCTCCCAACAAGAGACCGAGGATGGCGAGGATCCAATAGCGATGGCGACGCCAAGCGAGGCGCGATAGTCCGGGATGCGACCGCGGTTCTATTCGGTGCGTGAGATCTTCTGCGGCATGATTTGCTTCTCGCCGCGTGTCGCCAAAGCGGGCCTGATCGGACGCGAGCGTCATCGGATCTCCTCCTCGCGTTTCTTGTTCTGCAGAAGACCGGCGCCGCTTGAAAGTTCTCCGGGCGCCGGAGGGGACGGTCCAACTTGGCTCGGTTGTTTGTCGAAGTGCAGCATCCGCAGAGCGTCGGTGTCTGCGGGAAGGAAGATAGTCGTCTTGTCATCCAGCAACTTGTCGTAGGCGCGCAAGGTCCGAAGGAATTGGTAGAATCCCGGATCCTGGCTGAAGGCGGCAGCGTAGGTCCGCGAAGCCTCGGCATCAGCATCGGCCTTGATGCGCTCGGCCTGTCCGGCAGCATCGGAGTCGATGCGGCTCTTCTCGTGGTCGGCCTCGGCGACGATCCGCTTCGCCTCCAGCTCACCCGCCGAGCGGTTCTCCTTGGCGATCTTGGCCCGCTCAGCCTTCATGCGTTCGAAGATGTGCTCCCGGTTCAGCTCCGGAGGGTAGAGACGGCGAACATCGACGCTGACGACGTCGATCCCGTAAGTCGTTCGCGCGAAATCGGTGACGCGGCGAACGACTTCCGACGCCACGGCCAGATAGTTTCGTTTTGCCGGGTCGGTGGAGATGAGAACGGATGCCGGATACTGGCCCATGACGGCGCCGATCTCCGCCAGGATGACATCGGAGAGACGCTGCTCGGCCGCAGCCGGGGTCGCGAGCGCGGCGAGAAAGCGTTCCGGGTCGGCGATCCGCCAGGTCACGAGGCTGTCGACGCCGAGGTTCTTCTTGTCAATCGTCAGAAATTCGGAAGGCGCCGGGCGAAAGAACAGGATCCGTTTGTCCAGCCGCACGACACGGTCAAATGGCGCAACGACGTGGAGGCCGGGCTCGGCAAGGACACGGAGCACACGGCCAAAGCGGGTGACAAGTCCATATTCGGTGACGTCCAGGGCGACGAACGAAGCAACAAGAGCCCAGACCGTGAGCACCGCCGCCAGCGCCGGCAAGGTGCGCCGGAGCACGACGTTCGATCGTTTATTCGCCGTGGTGGATTGTTCCGCCATTCTCACCTGCCGACGCGTTCAGATCCAATCCGTTTAATGGGCTTCGTCATCTCGCCCCCACTTGATCCGCCTACTTGCTACTTCCTTGATCCTCGCCAAGCTGGCCTCGCTACTTGCTTTGGCCCGGACCGATGGGCTGCAGGAGCCAGATGTCCATGTCTTTCACGTCGCCGGCACCGGGCCGCACAAACTTCCGCATACCCGGCAGAACGTCTTCGAGCGTTTCAAGCTGCAACCGGAATTTAGTAAGCGCAGGGGCGCGGTTGTAAGCTTCGAGCCGGAGCGCGAAGGCGTCCGCGCCGGCCTGCGCGCCAGCGATCCGCTGCTCCTTGAAGGCCAGTGCCCCCTCGGTCATCGCCGCGGCTTCGCCCTTTGCCTGGTTGATCTTCTCCACTGCGAAGACGTTCGCCAGGTTGATCGTGCGCAGCTTGTCTTCCAGGGCGCTGGCGACGTCCCTAAAGGCGTTGTGGACCTCCTCCGGCGGGTGGTCATAGAGCAGGCTGACGGCAATCACCTCGATTCCGGCCTGGTAGCGGTCCAGCATCGACTGGGCGGCCTCGCGTGTCTCGCGTTCGATCTCCGCGCGCGCTGTGGTGTAGACCGCATCGATGGGGCGGGTCGCGATCGCGCTTCGCAGCGCTGCCAGGACCGTGCTGCGCACGAGTGCCTCCGGCTCGGCGAGATTGTAGGCGAACGCCAGCGCATCCTTGATCCTGTACTGGGCCGTAGACCTCAGGTCTATGAGGTTGGCATCACCCGTGGGCAGGAAGGAGTCGCCGGGCGCCGTCTCCTTCTGGAACCAGACCCCGCTCGCCGCCTGCTGCGGCAATGTAAACGATCCAAAGGCCGGCCGACCGCGAAGCTGCGCACGCGTCGCCTCCTCCCGGGACAGCTCCCGTGGAAGTCCGAACTCGAGTCGCCGCGCCAGATTCTGCGCAATGAGCTGGTGCTTCTCGAACGGCCAGGGCAATCTGAAGTGCAGCCCAGGTTCAAGATCAGATGCCAGGATTCGGCCGAACCGCAGTCTGATGCCGATCTCGCCGGGCCCGACTGTGAAGAAGCCGCTCCCGAGCCAGAGGACCGCCGCACCGGCTGCGGCTGCGAACCCCAGACCGCGCGGGGTAACAGCGATTCCGGTGAGCTGCGCGGCTCGGTCGCGGAGCCAGATCCATTCGTTTGGGACGTGCGTCCGGAACATGCTGAGGATCAGCAGGCCGGTGAGCAGCACGGCGCCAGCTTCCTTGACGGGGTCCGGCACGAATCCGGCGGCCGTTCCGAATGTCAGGCGTGGATCGAGCCCCCAGGCGTGGTAAATCGCATTGAGGGCGAAACCCGCAGCGAGCGTCATGATCGCGACCGCGACCAGATAGGGAGCCACTGCATAGCGGCCCAGGATCTTCAGCAGCACGACGAGGCTGCCGATATTCGTGGCCGGGCCGGCTAGAAGGAAAACGAGAACGGCGCCAGGGCTCAAGCCTTTGAGAGCCAGCGCGGCCGCCATGGGCGTCGAGCAGGAAGCGCAAGTGTAAAGAGGAATGCTCAGGAGGAGCATCAGCACCATCGAGGCGATTCCGCTGCCCCACACCCCCTCAAACAGCTGCGCTGGAATTGCAAAGGCGACAACACCGGACAGGACGATACCCAGAGCGAGCCACCAGCTCACGTCGTCGAGCAGCTCGACGAAACCGTAACGGATGATGCGCCTTGTCGTGTCAAAGATGGTCCTGCCGGCGCCGCGGTCCGGCGGCGAATTCGTCTCCTGGACATGGTCGTCGTAGTGGTCGTGACTGTGCGCGTGATCGTGTCCTGTGGGGTCGCATGCGTGCTGACATTGCTCGTCGGCTGCGGCCGGAGTTTTGGCTACCTCCAGCGGCGGCTCGGTCACGCGCGGGACGCCGAACAGATTCGTGGCGAGCCCGGCGGCAATCGCGGTTGCCACGCCGGCGATAGGGCGGAACACGGTCATGACCGGGTCAGTCAGCGCGTAGGTCAGGCTGATGCTGTCGACGCCCGTTTCCGGCGTCGCTACGAGGAACGCGACGGTGGCGCCGGGAGTCGCTCCCTGCTTGCGCAACCCGAGCGCTGTTGGCAGGACGCCGCAGGAGCATAAGGGAATCGGCGCGCCGACCACCGATCCCCAGAGCACGGACTTGATCTTCCCAGTCCCGACCAGCCGGGTCAGCAGCCGGCCGGGCACGAGGATTCCGAGCGTCCCGGCCAGCAGGAAGCCGAAGAGGAGAAAGACCGAAGCCTCTTCGAGGATTTCCCAGGTTTGCCGAAGGACGCCGAATAGAAAGTCGATCATCATGGTCCCCCGTTCGGGGCTGCCTGGAGCCAATGCTTCGGTCCCGACCGCCTGAAGACGCGAACCGGTACACACTCCGCTCGAAAACCCTCTAGCGCCGCGGCGACGCCTTGCCAGACGCCGCCGGCGACGCGCGTCGCGTTAGCGCGGCAGATACTTCTTGTTCAATGCGCAGGCCACGGAGAACTGCGGGTCGACGACGTTCGCGATGTAAAGATGAGCCGCCTGACCAAGCATTTGAACGGCATCGTACCGCTCAAAGCCGTAGTCGCTCATAAGCCAGTCGACCATATCGACGCAGGCGAGCCGCAGGGCATCGATCAGAGGCCGCGTGCTGCCGATCGACATGATCTCATTGTCATTGATCAGGCGCGGCCAGTTGATTTTCTTGCCCTTGATCAGGTTGACCGTGAACCTGACGTTGAACGGTGTCTCGATCGCAGCACCGTGGATCTCCCCATCGCCCTGGGCGGAGTGCCCATCGCCCAGCATGAACAACGCGCCCGGCTCGAAAACCGGGAATTGCATGGTGACCCCTGCAACGACCTCGTTGAAGTCCATATTCGCGCCATGCGGCCCGGGGATCAGCGAGCTGATGCACTCCTTCCCTGCCGGGGCCGTGCCGATGGTGCCGAAGAACGGCCTGAGCGGTACCTCGGCTTTGCCGATCTTGCTGTTCGGCATGTCCAGAATGGCGACCTTGCGGTTCTTGTCGAGACGCCAGATGAACAGACGGTCGGGGGCAGCCGGCGTCACCATCGCAGTCTTGTATTCCGGCGCGAGCAGCCCGAAGTTCGGAATTGAAGCACCCCATCCCCAATCGCGGTTGGGTTCGATGCTGTCGATATGGACCTCCAGCGTGTCACCGGGCTCGGCGCCTTCGATGTAAAACGGACCGGTCTGCGGATTGACCTTGGTGAGGTCCAACTTTGCCATCACCGTCTTGTCGGAGACGGAGAACGCATCGTTGGAAGCGTCACGCGTGTTCGTGATAACCGAGTCCCCGGACCTGATGCGCATGCCCGGCGGGTGGGAATGGCAGTAGGTAAAATAAACCTTGTCGCCTGGATCGTACCTCACTTCGGCCGCTACGGCCGGCCGGGCGAGCGAAAGCCCGGCGATCGACAACAGCAACGCGGCCGGCAGCAGCCGCAACGTCTCTCTCGGTGCTCCATAATTGGCAGGCATGTTCGTTACCTCCCTCGGATCATTTGGCTGCATTTCGTGTGCACTCTCGCTCGATCCTTTGCATCCTGGTTATCTCATGTTTGTTCCCTCCTCTGGAATCCCATCTACTTTCTGGGCAAATCCCCGCGGATGCCATCGCTCCCCGGAGCACCGCCGTTGAAATAGTTGCTGTCCAAGAGCACGCCGAACAGCGGGGAATTGTTGCTCGATCAACTCTCATCCGTTGGCCACGACAAGCTTCCCTCTGTACTGATAGGCGAGCCGGTCCGCGAGGCAACCGCGGCCGGGGCTGGCGCTTTGTTGGCTACTCGCGAGGGTAAGCGCGAAGCCTATCTGGTCCTCGATATCGGCGCCGGCACCACCGATGTCGCTGGCTTCTATTGCGTGAACAACCCGAACAATGACCGCATGCGCGTGTTCGAAGTCTCCTCGGCCGCGGACGCGAAAAATGTGGCGGGAAATACACTCGATAATGCGCTCCAGCGCTTTGTGCTTGATCGAAGCGGGCTGTCACTCGATTCAGCTGAAGCCCGATTGGCGGGACATGCCTTGCGGCGGCAGGTCCGGAATTACAAGGAACAGCTGTTTAGAACTGGAAAAGTTGTTGTCGAACTCACGACGGATCAACTCGTCGAAGTGAACCTCGATCAATTTCTCTCTTACGGACCAGTCGTGCAGTTCGACAAGCTCATCACTGAAATGGTCGGCCGCTCCGCGGTGGCCCTCGCTGGCGACTCGGGGCGAGTGAAGCTGGTTGCAACAGGCGGCGGTGCGGCATTGCCGATTGTTCGGAAACTAGGCGAAGATGGGGTTCAGCACGGAAGTAAGCAGGTTGTCTTTTCGGTGGTAGACGCGATGTCGGATGATCTCAGAGAAACTCACCCGGACCTCATCGATCCTTATCCGCAGATCGCGGTCGCGCTGGGCGGTTCGCTGCCCAACCTTCCTGAACAGAGATCGAGCATTCCGACAGGTATTAGCACTCCGCCGAAGCTGACATTATCCCCGATTTATAAGTCGTAAGCGGGACTTGGGACCTGCCCCGGAAGCGTTTA
This sequence comes from Bradyrhizobium sp. Arg237L, assembly GCF_029990105.1. Taxonomy (NCBI): domain Bacteria; kingdom Pseudomonadati; phylum Pseudomonadota; class Alphaproteobacteria; order Hyphomicrobiales; family Nitrobacteraceae; genus Bradyrhizobium; species Bradyrhizobium sp. Arg237L. The sequence continues at coordinate 20,672 of NZ_JAQMIL010000027.1, forward strand.
CGACGTCAGTGCGACGATTGATTGCTGATCGTCCCAGATGTATCGATGAGACATCCCTCTGTCGAAACTTCGATCGGCCGAATCTGGGAAATCAATAGTTACGTCGGATCTGGTAGCGGGAGCGACTCGAACCCGGTACGTTCCCGGCAAGATTGCATTATTTCGGTGCAAATTCTCGAACACCAATGTTGGTATCACCGTTTTTTGGATTTGAAAAAACTACGAACAATCAACAGCACGGCGAGCGAGTTTAACGCCGGCCAGGCTAACGTGCGCGAACCGCGACAGAAAAATAGGCTCGTTGACTAGCTTCCTCCATTCAGCACCCCTGGTGCCTGTCAGTCGTCCGTTCCGGCTGAACTTGCACCGGTGGCTTCAGGCCGCGAGACACTGTTCTTGCTCGGTTTCGAAGGAGTCACCGACGGCCTTGCGGAGGAAGCGAGCAAGCGCCGCCTTCCGAGAATCGCGATCAAGGGCGTAAGCGGTCTGTTTGAATTCAACGCCATTGAGAAGGCCTTGGATGTAACCCGAAATCGTGTCGGCAGCCATGATCAGCGCTGTGTCGAGTGTGTGGATATATTTGCTCGTGACCGACCCTTTGGCGTGACCGACCAGGGCAGCGATCGTGACCTCGGTGAACCCAAGATCGTTTGCAATGCTTGCGAAGCTATGCCGCAATACGTGAGGTGTAATGTCAGAGAGTTGCGTATTGCGGAAGATCTTTTCCCAATGATTGGGGAAGCTGCCAAATGCATTGTCGTCCCCCTGCCCCGGGAAAACGTAAGTGCCAGCGTCGGCGCTCCACCGATTTTCTAGATATTCCACTACAGGCAGCCCGATGGCTCGAGTTGAGGCGCCCTCCTTACTATCTGCCAGACGCAGACAGCTTGCTTCCATATCTGCTTCGATCCACCGAAGCTTAATCATTTCGGAGCGGCGACATCCTGTGAGAGCAATTTGGCGGATGATATCGCTCGTGATTTGGTATCTCTCGTCCTCGGCCGCCCTGCGCAAAATTCCACCAAGAATGCGATACTCTGCTTCGGTCAGACGACGGTTACGGACCCTGTCCTTCGGCTTGCGAATGCCGTGCGCTGGGTTTGTCTCGATGATGCCGGCGTCGACAGCATAGGTGAGGATTCCTCCGAGGAGGCCGACGGTCCGCGTGGCAGTACCGACTCCTCCCCGCACGATCGCCTTGCCGCGCAGTTTCTTGGTCTTAACACTAGCGCGGGTTTTCCCCGCCATGATGTCCTTCAAGACCTTGTTGATGTCAGCCTTAACAAGGTCTTTTACGCGCCTAGTGCCGATCAGCGGGACAATATGACGGTTAATGCGGCCAGTGTCAGTTACGATGGTTGACGCTTTTTTCGGGCGCCCACCTTTTCCGAGTATAAGACCCGCCTTTAGGTCAGTGAAATAGAGATCGCACAACTCCTTGACGGTGATTGCCTTGTGATCGAGCTGCCGCTCCTCGGCCGGATTGTCACCTTGGGCAACCCGCCCCAACTGAATCTTCGCCTCTTTCCTTGCGAGCTCCGGCGTCCAGACGCCGTGCTGCCCGATAGTGTAGCGACGCGAACGCCCGACCGAACGATACTGGATCAGGTAGCTACGTTTGCCGGAATTGAATACCCGGAGACCAAAGCCGGGCAGTTCATCATCCCAAATGACGTAGTCTTTTTCCCGAGCTTCCGCGGCGTCCACGATCCGCTTACTGAGCTTTGTCATCGAATTTCTCCGACTTGAAGCCCGTCTTCCGCGTAAGCACCACGTAAGCAGGTGGAGGGAAATCGGGGCGCAGAGCAGGGTAGGAGCTGCGGGCCACCGACTCCAGTTTTCATAATGATATTAGTATGATAGCGAAGCATTGAATGCCCTATCGCGGATTTGCGTAGGACAGGTTAAATTGCTCCGAAGGCAAAGGTCACACGTTCGAATCGTGTCGGGTGCGCCACTTTTCCTTTATCTTACAGAGCGATACGCGCGTCTGAGCCGAAATTCCGCTTCGGTCTCATTCGAACGAGTAAGCAATCTCTGAAAAAGTCGTTGTCGACTGCAGATGCACTGCGTTCAGGATGAAGGAGCTTCCCCCGAGGGCCATCTTGTCAGGTCGTGACTTGAAGTGAATGCCGGTATCGGTGGTTGCGTGCCCCCGCAACCACGCTCCTTTGCGAAGCCGTACCCTTTCTACGATGCCGTTTATTCAGCCGCGCTCGAAGGCGCGACCGGTGCGAACGCATGCGCGCTCTTCTGCACGAACTCCCGAACGCTCATCGGGGGTATGCCGGTCAGTCGTTCGACGTCATTGCTGAACCGATCGTACCGATTGCCCCGATGGAGTTGGGCCATCGTTACGACGTGCGAGACAACATGAGGCGGCATCCCGAATGCGGCAAGTTGCTCCTTCATCATCTCGGGCGGGAGGTCAACGTACGTGATCGTGCGGCCAAGCGCGGCCGAGAACTCGCGTGCAACCGCATGCATGTCCTGCGAAACCGGGCCGGTCAGATGGTAAGTCTGGCCGATATGCTCTGTGGGATCACTCAAAATCTGGGCGATCACCCGAGCGACATCGAACGCAGCGATGGCCGAGTTCTTGCCGTTCCCAAATGGCGCCATGATTTCGTCCTGCATGGAGACGGTTTTCGCGGTTTGAAGGAATAGCCCCTCCATGAAGGCCGTTGGTCGTACTTCCACCACTGGCAGCCCGGACCAGGACAATATCTGCTCCGCCAACCAATGCTGCTTTTGCTGTGGGCTGGGGGTCGTGTTGACGATGTCCATCTCGTTGACGGTCATCTGGGAGAGATTGACGAACGCCTTGACGCCGTGGTGCTTCGCGACGACGGCGACGTTGACAGCCGCCTCGAGATAGGTCGGTGCGACCGACATTGCGAAGCAGAGACGTTCGCACCCTTCGATCGCCCGATGTACCGCCGTAAGATCAAGCAGATCGCCAACCACGACTTCTGCACCGAGCGCACGCAACCTTGTGGCCCGCTCGTCGTCCACACGAGCCTGCGCCCGTACCTGGAACCCACGGGCGAGAAGCAGCTCCGTCACGGAGCGCCCCACCGAGCCGATCCGTCCAGCCGCGCCGGTCACGAGAATCGGGAGTTCATGTTGTGCCTTGCTCATCTTTCGCCTCACTCAGAGTGAATATGCTTTGCCGCGCGATGTATCCGCTTTGCGACCGGTCGATCGGCAAGAGGACTTCGCCCCCTCATCCTTTGAGGAAGGCCAGCAGATCTGCATTCACCTGGTCGGCGTGGGTGACGCACATGCCATGAGGAGCGCCTGCATATTCCTTCAGGCTCGCGTTTGGCAGGATCTTCACCGAACGCCGGGAGGCGATGTCGATAGGAACGATCTGATCGTCGTTGCCCTGCAGCAGCAGGGTTGGGATCGTCATCTTCTTGAGATCATCAGTGAAATCGGTCTCGGAGATGGCCTTGATGCAATCGTACTCGCCTTGCAGGCTCCCCATCATGCCCTGAAGCCAGAAGGAGTCGATCTGGCCCTGCGAAACCCTCGCGTTAGGACGGTTGTAGCCAAAGAACGGCATCGCCAGTTCTTTGAAGAACCCTGCCCGATCGGCAACCAGGCTCGAGCGCAGGCCGTCGAAGACGCTCATCGGCGCACTGTTGGGGTTGGTGGGCGTCTGCGCCATATGCGGAGGCACCGCGGAAATCAGGACTGCTTTCGAGACACGCGATGTACCATGGCGGCCGACATAGCGCGCGACCTCGCCTCCACCGGTCGAATGGCCGATCATCGTCGCGCCCTTGACGTCGAGCACCTCAAGCAGAGAGGCGAGATCGTCGGCATAGGTATCCATGTCGTTGCCGGTCCACGTCTGATCAGACCGGCCATGGCTGCGTCGATCATGGGCAATAACGCGGTAGCCGTGGTTCGCCAGGAACAGCATCTGGGCGTCCCAAGCGTCGGCGGTGAGCGGCCAGCCATGAGAGAAGGTCACGACCGGACCGGTGCCCCAGTCCTTGTAGTAGATCTTCGCGCCGTCTTTCATTGTTGCGGTCGTCATGAGCTTTGATCCTTTTTGAGCGGGTTGGTGGGCTGGCGGCCCGGCGACCTTCATCGCGTCTGCAAGCCCTGCTTTTGGGAGGCCGAGCGCGACGACGAGACCGCCGCCAGTGAGAAGCAGATGCCGGCGTGAGGTCATGAAATTGCTGCCATCACCGGACGCGAGCCGACTTCTTCCAGCCGATCGGCCGGGTCGAGGGATTTCAGCGCTGGATGCGCGTTGCGCTCAAGCACATGGGACTTTGGCGTGCGGTCGATCAGGAGGCTGAGCAGTTCCGGGCGACTGTAGTGACCGCGCGAGTCCATCAAACGCTTGCGCTTGTCGATGGCCCAGAAATCGAGATCGGCGATGACCTCGCCTTCGCCGGATCTCAGCGGCGCGCCCATTAGCTCGCCTTCTGGAGATACGATTGCGGTAAAGCAGCCGCTGGAGATTGGCTCGATCCTGCTGCCGGTGTCCTTCATGATCCGAGCTTGTTGCTCGGCATCCAGCCAGGCTGTCGCACAGACCACGAAACATCCGGCCTCCAGCGCGTGCTGGCGGATATTGACCGAGATCTGCTCGGAGAAGCCGTCTCCGGCGAACGAGCCGGGATACATAGCCGAGTGAATCTGTTCGCCGTCGGCCATCAAGGCGTAACGGGCGAGCGGGTTGTAGTGCTCCCAGCACGCCAGTTGACCGATGCGCCCCACGGCGCTGTCGACACAGCGCAGCCCGGAGCCATCGCCCTGACCCCAGACCATGCGTTCATGATAGGTTGGGGAAATCTTGCGACGGTGCTGGATGAGCGTGCCGTCAGCATCAAACAGAAGTTGCGCGTTATAGATCGTGCCGCCATCGCGCTCGTTGACGCCGATAGAGACGACCATGCCAGCTTGCTTGGCGGCCTCGCCGATGGCCCTGGTCGCGTCAGACGGCACGGTCACCGCCTGATCGAGTAACTTGTAGTGCTCCGCGCCCATCAGGTACGGCGCTTCGACGAAAGAAATATACGGGTAGTAAGGAATGACGGTTTCCGGAAAGGTCGCGAACTGGACGCCCCGGCGCCCAAGCTCGATGACTTTCTTGACCACTTTGCCAACAGTGCCTTCCCGGCTGTAGAGAACGGGACTGATCTGCACGGCGGCGGCTTTGACAACAGGCATCGTGGCGGGTCCTTTTTGGCGAGTTGTTGGTGTAATCCTTGGTCCGCTCCGACATGGCTTCACCATGCCCCGCTCGATGTCGATCCGTTGGCGATGGAGCCTGAAGCGCCACCAAGCTCACAACGAGGCGCGCGGATCGCACTGCGAACGCGGAGGTTCGGCGATGAGCATCGCCAGCGGCGCAAGCGGCCCGAGAGCGATCAGCTCGAATTCCATCATTCCGGCCACACCCAGTGGAAGCTTCTCCAGGAGTTCGTGCGCCTCTGCCGTGCTGGTGGCGTTCACGATGAACACGACGCCGCGGTCCTCCGTCCGGGAGAACCACCGCTCGATCTTGCCGGCGAGATAATAACGAACCGTCGCGCGCACCTCATGGGGGCGAACCGAGGCAATCGCCTCCGTGCCCTTCGCCGTGATCGAACCGATCGCCAGTATCTTGGTTGTCGAACCGATGACGGCGGCGAGCGCGGGCAATATCTCGGCATGAACGCGCGGATTCTTGACGTCAGGCATTTTCTGTTTCCTCGCACGGTACTGGTGTGGGGAGCTGGAGCGACGGCGCAGCATCGATCGACAGCACGCAATGCGTGAGGCTGTCAGGCACGCACGAAGGTGATCGAAGCGGTCTCGATGGAGCCTCGAGCGCCACCAAGCTCCCAAACCCCCGCGGATCAGATCATCACGAGCGGGGCGGCCCACCGATGAGCATGGCGAGCGGCGCAAGCGGCCCGAGGGCGATCAACTCGAATTCCATCATGCCGGCCACGCCGAGAGGAAGTTTCTCCAGAAGTTCGTGCGCCTCTACGGTGCTGGTGGCGTTCACGATGAACACCACGCCGTAGCCCTCGGTCTGGAAGAACCATTGCTCGATCTTGCCGGCGAGATGATTGCGAACCGTCGCGCGAACCTCATGGGGCAGGACCGGCGCGATCGCCTCGGGCGTGCCTTTCGCCGTGACGGAGCCGATTGCCAGGATCTTGGTCGTTGGACCAACGACGGCGGCAAGCGCGGGCAATATTTCAGCGTGGACGCGCGGATTTTTAGGGTCATACATTCGATGTTCCTTTCGATCTATTGGTAAGGACCGCCTGCGAATTACTTAGCGGGATCGGTCAGAAGCACGCGGAGCGGGGCGATCGGGCCGAGTGAGATGATCTGGAACTCCATCAGCCCGGCCTGGCCGAAAGGAAACTTGCCCAGCAGGTCCAGAGCCTCCTTCGGATCGGTGACGTTCATCATGAAGACGACGCCGCTCTGGTCCTGCTTGAGGTACCACTGGTCGATTTTCCCAGCGAGATAGAGCCGTACCGTGTCGCGCACTTCGGCAGGCAGGAGCGGCTTCCACCGCTCCGGCGACCCTATGGCTGTGAAGGTGCCGATCGCAAGCAGTTTGGTCGTCGGGACGTCGAGGCTCGATGTTGGTGGCGCTGACTGAGCGAACGAAGCGGTCGGGCTGATCACCGCCAGTACCGTGACGAGGCCAACGGCGCGAGCGAGCTTGGTCAAGCGGCGTACGCGAACGGTGAGCTTGTCGAGCGCGCGCGGGCTCATGACAGCATCGCCTTCGCTACTTGCGCGGGCTCATCGGCCTGCAGCCAATGGCCCGCCGGTATGACGGTGAGGGACGCATTTTTGAGCTGAGATTGACGCCGCTCGGCCATGGCGACAGGGAAGTAGGGGTCGTATTGTCCCCAGATCAGCTTGACCGGAATATCGAGCGTCTCGAGCGCGGTCAGATGCTTGGCGTTTCGGGCGTGTTCATCGAAGAATTCCGCCGCCAACTGCACGAAGGCAGGACCGGCGCCGGGTTGGGCGATGAAGTTGTCGCTGATCAGCGGAGCGATGAACGCGCTGAAATGGGGTCTTTGCGCCTCAGGCAAGGGGTCCAGGAATTTCTTCTGCTGCCATTTCAGCAGCCAGCCAAACTGTTCGGGGCTCTGGGCGATCGCTATTGCAAGGGCCTGCATGCTCCGAGTCGCAAAGAGCGTGATCATCTCGGGCCAAAGAACCGTGGAGTCCTCGCTATAGGCCGAGTTGAGCATGATCGCGGAGTCGACGCCTCCCGGATGGGCGAGCGCGTAGTTGAGCGTCGCCATCCCGGAGGAATCGTGAGCCACCGGAACGATCTTTCCCAGGCCCAGCCCCCCGACGACCGCTTCAAGGTCGCCCAGTTGCTGCTTAAAGCTATAGACAGCGCCGGCGGGCTTGTCCGAGGCGCCGAAGCCCAGGAAATCGAACGTCACCACGCGCCGGCCGCTGGCAACTAGGAACGGGATCAGGTCATCCCAGATATGCAGGTTGTCAGGGAAGCCGTGCATGAGCACAAAGGCCGGACCAGAACCCGCATAGTCTCGAGCGTAGACTTTTCCTTGGCCCCTAGAAATGCGATGCTCGACGAAGGCGGCGTGATCGGAAGACATGCATCATCCTTTCTTCCTCACGGAAGCGCTGACATGGGGGTCGCTTAGCGGCGAAGAGCCCGCGCGAGATTTGTTGCCTTCACTCTAGCGATTGCGGCGGGGCTGACGTAGGTCGTTCTTGCCACCATTCGTGCCACAGGAGCGAAAATGCATCGGGTCGGTTTCATCGTGCCGCAACGGTTTCAACTGATGAGCCTTGCGGCCCTGACGGCATCCGAAATCGTCAATCTGCCTCCCGCCGACCAGCGCTATGACATCCATTTGCTTTCGGAGCATGGCGGTCCGGTTCGATCTTCCGCAGGCATGACGCTGCAAACCGAACCGTTCGGAGATCCCGCCTTTGACACAGTCATCGTGGGTTCGATCACCGAGATGGACATGCCTTCCTCCGATGCGACTATGATCGCGTTCGTGCGGGAAGCCGCCAAGGCGTCGAGGCGGGTCGCCTCGATCTGCAGTGGAGCGTTTGTGCTGGCTGAAGCCGGCCTCCTGAGTGGTCGACGCGCGACGATGCACTGGGCCCATGCAGCTAGCTTCAGGGCTCGGTTTCCGGATGTGAGGGCTGAGGAAGACCGGATCTTCATCAATGACGGTTCGGTCTGGACGTCGGCGGGAATGACCGCGGGGATCGACCTCGTACTGGCGTTGATCGATAACGATCTCGGTCCCGAAGTCGCGAAAATGGTCGCCAGGCTTCTGGTCATGAATCAGCGGCGGATGGGCGGACAAAAACAGCATTCCGCACTCCTCGATATGACGCCGAAGTCCGATCGCATCGAATTGGTCCTGGCGCACATCCGTCAAAATTTGCGGAACCCATTGACGATCGAAGAGCTTGCCGCGGTCGCCAACCTGAGCCCCCGCCAGTTCAGTCGCGCCTTTCTGGCCGAAACCGGCCAGTCTCCAGCAAAAGCCGTGGAGCGGCTTCGGCTGGAGGCCGCTAGGTTCATGATCGAAGAGGGGCGGCACACGGTCAATGTTGTGGCGCAGGAAACAGGATTCGTGGACCGCGAACGCATGCGTCGCGCGTTCCTCCGGACCTTCGGCGTGCCACCGGAGATATTGCGGAGAAACGCTCGACGGGAGGCGGAGGCGGCTGCCTGACCTCGGGCTTTCGAGAAATTTAGGCTTTTGAGTCAGGCACTCAACGTGGCGCCGAACGCCGCTCTCGGTCATCCGGCTCGCACGTGAGCATCCGGGTTCGACATCAAATCATGCCTCCTAGATGACACCTAAAATGAACGACCAACCCACATGAAGCCACGACCGATTCGTTCCTATCTGATGTGCCTGGCGCTCCAGTCGGCGGCTGCTTTCGCCATCCTCGCTGAAATTGGCCGGGCCTTTCGGACAGTGATTGACAATTTAGGCGTGTTGCACCGGATTTCCTGCTCGCTGTCACGCTTTGCGCGTTCCAAGCCGTCTATTGGTATCGCATCGGGAACATTGAGATCCCGGAGTGGCGCAGTATCGCGCTTGGCCATCTTCTCGGATTTGCCAGCCGCCTCAGTTTCATTTTTGGCGGGGCGCTCTTCAGCGTATTCTTCCTTCGACACGCGCCCAAATTAAGTTCAAGTGAAGGCGCGATCATTCTGCTTCCACGGGTCGCGATGCTTCTGGCATCGCTATTTTGTCTGTACTGCTACACCCTGGAGCTCGAGCGTCTTGCCAATGCGCTGCAATCAACTGTTGGCCTGCCCCCGCGACGAACGCATTGATGAGAACGGCGACCGACGAGAGCACGGCGGCTGCCGTTCACATCCCTCATGGAAACGAGCCGTGCGGCACATTCCCATGAGGCTCTCAGTTACGATGTCGTGGCTCAGACCTTCTCAACCGCCTGAGGCCCGGTCTTTGCAAAATATGCCAAAGCGCGAGCGCACTGCATTTGGCGGCAAGCTCCTACGGAAAAATCTGGCTCCTTGGTGTCCTCGAATGATGCCGGCTCGACCAATGGCTGATCGGACGTTTGCGCAAACCAATGGTGAACGACCGTCGAGGAGCAAATCTCCGAGCATCGCACTCGGTCGGGAAGCTCTCACTCAGTCTCTAACGTCGCTGCGCGCAGATGCTCTGCGCACCTTTTTCGGCAGCTCGAACGATACATGCCAGGTCTTTGGGAGGTCAGTTGACACCGGCGTCTCCCCGATTTGCTTTCTCAGCGGGCTGCTATGCGTTTCCGGCATCACGAGCCGCGTCCAAGCCATCAGCAACCGGTCGAGGCCCGAAAGCAAACTCACGTCGTCTTCAACGACCCCTCGCGAAATTCTTCCGTGCTTTCGGCTGCGATATCGCAAGCACCTGCACCGATATCCAATTTCAAACGGCGATCCGACGGCGGCGATTCAATAGATCGGACGCAGTCGGAGCCCGGAAAGGCCGACGGTCACATTGATAGCTACTGAGCCCTCTACCGAAGCTGGCTGCAACGCAAATGACCGTCCCGAGCCACAGGCAAGGACGTTGACGCCGACGCCCTAGCCGAGGGAGCCGTCACCTGACGCCCCGACATATTCGCCGGCGAGAGCTCCGGAGGGCCTGCCGTCGGGGCAAACACCGCCCAGCAGTTCGCCATCGCGGCTTACTTCGACGGATGGTCGATTTGGATCGGCGGCACTTCGTGGCCCCCTTGACCTGCATCGATCAGGCGTATTCCCTGCCGCATGGATTTTTTGATAAAAGCAAAGTTGTTCAGGCATTGAGGCAGTCTTTATGATTTCGATCAGAATGCCTTTCTGGCTCCGCCTTATCTCGCTGCTTGGCGTGATCCTGCTCTGCACCGCAGCAGTGCTGTACGGATATCGTTGGTACAATCGTCCGGTAACGCTGACGCTGGCGGTCGGCTCGATCGACGGAGAAGCGGCCAGCGCGATGTCGACGATCGCCAATCAGCTTGCCTCCGACGGAGCCTCGGTCCGGCTGAAGGTCGTCGACACCGGGACCGCCATTGAAGCAGGCAAACAATTCGCTGCCGGAAATGTCGATCTCGCTGCCGTCCGCGGCGATGTCGGCGACTTGTCTCAGGCCCAGGCCATCGTCGTGCTTTCGCATGTGACGGTACTTCTCATCGCTCCCCCGGGTTCATCGATCGACGGAGTCGACAAGCTCAAGGGCCGGACCGTTGGTGTGCTGGGAGGCGAGGTAAACGCCAAAGTCGTCGATGCGTTGAATAACGCCTACGATCTTGCCCGCAACAAGGCGGTCTTCAAGAACCTCAGCCTGCAGGACGCTCGGCAAGCCGTTCAATCAAAACAGATCAGCGCCCTGCTTGTGGTGATCCCTCTGACGGAGAAGTATCTGACGCTGGTGAAGGGCTTTTTCCCGCAAGGCACAAAGGCGACTCCGGTCCTGATCCCGATCGACTCAGCCGCCGCAATCGCAGAGGCCAATCGCGCCTATGAAAGCTTCGACGTGCCAAAGGGTACCTTGCGCGGATCACCTCCGGTCCCCGATGACGACCAGACGACCTTGAGGACTTCGCTCTATCTCGTCGCACGAAAGAGCCTCAGCGCCGACGTTGCAACAAGTCTTACTCAGAGCATCTTGAAAGTACGCAGGGAGCTACTGCGGGAGAATTCCCTGTTCGCCCAAATCACAGCTCCCAGCACTGACGCGGACGCCTACCTTCCCGTCCATCCTGGAGCTTTGGCTGTCTACAACGCCACAACACAGAGCTTCATGGATGAATACGGCAACTACATTTACCTGGGCCCGATGATCCTTGGAGGAATTGCTTCGGTCCTCGCCGCCGCCTGGAAGTTTTTGGGGATTGGGCAGCCCGAATTCCGGGAGGGGCCCCTCGACACTCTTTACGGCCTCGCGCGCCGGATTCGTACGGTCAACTCCGACAGCGAGCTTTCAGGCATCGAGGAAGAGATAGACAATATTTTGAAGGCCGAACGCCTCAAGGCCGAGGCGGGCGATGAAAACGCCGTCGACGCCGCGACACTGAACGTCGTAGCTCACCGCCTAGAAAACCTGATTCATGACCGCAGAGCAATGCTTTTGGCAAAACCCCCGATCGCTTCGGTAGCATAGAGAGTAGAACAGGCGATTGGACAATGGGGACAGAGCCAACAACCCCATCGAGTTCGCCGGAATCAAGCAGCTGGGCTTAATTGCCCACAGGTGACGCGAAAAAGCTCACCGTCGTAAATCCGCAAGAAAACTAGGGGATTTCTTTTGGTTCGGGCGGGCTTGGGGCAGAGTTCTCCACGTGCGAACCCTATGGACCCTTACAACTATCGAAGCTCTCATTTTCTTCAGATCGGTGCTTTTTTGGCCGGCCCCGAAACGTGGGCAAGTGCGATAGGGGTATTCGCGCGAAACGCGCAGACTCTCTTAGGTTGAGCCACTGGATGGCTGGGGCAGGAGGGATCGAACCTCCGAATGGCGGAATCAAAATCAGTTTGATTATTCAACGATTTCAAGACATTGAAAATGCCTCCAGTGGTTTCAATAGCTTGGCGGTGGTTTCGTAAGGAATTGCGGCTGGCTGGAATCAGTTTCCTATCCACAACGAGCGCTCGGTTCGTTGCCGGCTCTTCGAAGATCTGATGCCACGCACGGCGACAATCAGCGGCTTCTTGCCGGCGCCCTCACTGAGCGCCGGCAAGGCGCTCGTCAATTTACCAGCTCAAAATCACCGGGCTTCCAAGTCTTGTTGAACCACGGTTCGAGCGGTCCGTAGAGCCGCAAGAGCGAATTCCATCCCTTGCCGGGGACCGTTTCAACCCAGTTGCTCTCCTGGCCAGCCGGCGCCTTCGGGCCGAACCAGATCGTCACCGAGCCGTCCGCATTCTTTTTGATGCTTGGCTGGTTGCTGTCGATACCGGCGAGCTTCTGGTTGGTTTCCAGCATCGAGCGGGTCTGATTGTCGTAAACGGTGAAAGACCAGAATTGATTGACCGGGACTGGCGCCGGCAAGGTGATCTTGTAGGTCTTGCCGCCTTCGAGATAGCTACCCTGGGAATCGCGGGCGGAGTACGCGTAGGCAGAGCCGCTTCCGGGTCTTGCTGCCGCCATCGCCGGCGTAATCCCGGTCGCGTAATAATGAAACAAGGACCGCGCATCCAGATTGTAGGCGCCGTTGTCCATGAACTGATAGCTGCCGCCCGGAAAAGCCGTCCCCCATTCGCGGTCGGGATAAATCTTCACGCGCGGATCCCGCGGCGCAAATACGATGGCGCGCGCCGCGGCATTGGCGACGGCAACGGCATCCGTGAGAATCGCCTTCATGCGCGTATCCGGAGCGAACGGCTCGCCTTTCTTGATGCCGATTGCGGCAAAGAGGCCCATCGTTTCCGGTCCGGCAAATCCCGCCGGCTCATTCTGGACCACGGCGTTGAGTTCTTCGTAAAAGTGGAAGGTGTTGGCATGAACCGTATTGAACTTCATGCCGGATGTGTTGACGAATGTCTGCGCGGGTGGCTTGGCCGCGGCCGACAGCGGGTAAACAGCCGCGCTCGCCTTGACGCCTTTTACCGCGCCGGCAACGTCGCCCTTCTCGACAAAGGCGCGATAGAAGATGACAACACCGTTGGTCTTCGGCCGCGCAACGAAATAGCCGCTATCCGGCACAGCGTCCTTGTAGCCGGGTGGAACGAACAGATATTTGCCGCCCTTGCCCCTGTCGGGCCCGGTGAGGCCGACGTCGGTGATCCAGTGGAAGTAGGCGTCATCCGCCGGTCCAAGCACTTTGGGCGGAACCTGCACGACCATCGGACCTTTGTTCAGGTCGAGACAGAGAAACACATAGACGGTCGTCGAATTGGGCGTGAGGAATATGGAACGCGCGTCCATCAAATCTTCGGTGATCCCGATGGCGCCGTTGCGCTCGACTCCGATGCCGCTCAAGCCCTCGCATAGCCCGTAAACTGATGCGGCCGGCATACCCGACATGAAAGCTTCAACCCCCCGACCAAAATCAAGCTGGTCGTAAACTTTCTCGACCGTCTCCTTGTCCGGCAAGCCGTCGAAGAATTTCAGCGTCCCGATGCGAGTCTGCACCGTGTCGGGCGTGAGAATGGATGAAGGCACGTTCGCGGAATATTTTTGTTTCGGCAACTCTTGAGCGAAGGCCGGGGCGACGGTCATAGCAAAGATGGAAACGAGCGTCACGTAAGCTAACTTCATTCGAATTCCCCTGTATTCACGCCACGAAAGATTTCGCAGTTGCACCGGCGATAGGTCCATGCGCCAGCAAGTCATATCGGTAGAGCATGTTGCCTGCGCCTTTTTTCGAAGTCGACATAGAGCGCAATAGTCGAGCATCGCGCTCCAGATCGCGCCGAATGGGCGCGATCGAGATGCTGAACTGCGATGATAACGATATAACGGGTCACGAATTTGGGGCACTGGCTGCCGCCAAGGCTCGTAACCCGTAAAACAAACCTTTAGCGCCGGACCCCGACGCGATTGACACCCCCATTTAGATTGGTCGGGCTAGCCGTTCCAGCGCGGACCGCGGCACGTGCCACCGGCCGAGGCCTGAGCACGACGCCTGCCCTTGCTACGCAACTGGGCGGATAATCAATGTACTGGCAGTATACTACTGCCTTAGCCGGTGCTGGACTGAGAGTGGCACCTGCGAACCCTAACAGGACGCTGGCCGTGAGCCCTGTGACGGTGAGAGACTTAATCGAAAGACACTTCCTCGGATGCATGATCCTCGCGGCTGCCAATATCGTTCCCTTCAGATACTTCTTCATAACGCTTCCTTTTCAGGTTTTGGCCCGGGCCACCATGGCTCGGGCAGCAATGGCAAGCCAGCAAGCTATGTTTCTGGTGTCCCTTTGAACCCGAGGTTCGCAAAAGGTCCGCTGAGCAATGATTGCGAACTTCGGGGGCGGGACTTATGTATATTTCACCTTCACCTCGTTGATCGTTCCATTGAATGCGAAAGGTGCCTTGTCATAGTAGTCGAGCGACACCGGCGAACCGAGGTCGGTGCCGATGTCGAGGCAATCGTTGGCGGTGAAGAGAAGCGGAGCTGAGATCGGCACCTGGCCCTTGGCCACGACCGTGCCGTTGACTTTCAGCGCTACGTTCAACGGACCACCAGGCTTTGGCACCGCGTAACTAGTCTCGATTTCAATCCTCACTTTGCCGGTGCGCAATTTCTGTTTTGAAACGATCCGGGTCCGCTGGATCTCGAACAGATTGTACTCGTAGCAAAGCATTCCATCCTTGACATAGGTCGTAAGGCCCGCGGAGAACGCGCCGAGCGCGTAAAGCACGCCGTTGGCGTCGGCGGGAATGTCCGCGTCGATCGTGACGAGGTTGTTCTTGTTGCCGAGAGCGGGCGCGCAGAACTCGGGCATCCGCTTCATCGTGCCGGCGAACGTCCATTCCTTGTAGGGCGTGGAAATGCGAAGCTCCGGATGCAAGGCAGGAATCCAGAGACCGCCGCCAATTGGAAGGACATTGTTCCTGGTCGCCTCAACGAGGAACATCTGCTTCAGGTCGTCGAGCTTTGCCGGCATCTTGTCGGCAAGATCGTTCGCCTGCGACCAGTCCTCCTCGAGGTTGTAGAGCTCCCACTTGTCCTTGTCGGGCGTCCACTCCTGGATGCCGGGCGGGGTGCCGGGCACCCACGGCGCGCGCGGGCCGAATGCAGACGCCATCCAGCCGTCGTGATAGATGGCGCGGCTGCCCATGATCTCGAAGTACTGCGTCTGCTTCCGCCCCTTTGCCTTGGCATTGTCAAACGCATAAGCAAGGCTGATGCCGTCGAACGGGTCCTGCTGGATTCCGTTCACAACGGTCGGCGGCGTGATCTTCAGGATATCGTAGATGGTTGGCACGATATCGTTGACGTGGTGGAATTGCGCACGCGGCGTGGCATCCGGCTTGATCTTCGCCGGCCAGCGCACTGCCATGGGGTTGCGCGTGCCGCCGAAATGCGAGGCGACCAGCTTGGTCGCCTTGTAGGGTGAACTGCCCGCCCACGCCCAGCCGGCGTGATACATATTATCCGCCTTTGGCGAGCCGAGCACGTCAAGACCGCCGAGTGCGTTCATCGCATCGATGTGCTGTTGAACGGTGCTCGGGATGCCGTTCTGCGCGAGCAATTCGCTGATGGTACCGTTCTGGCCTTCAGCCGACGAGCCATTGTCGCCCCAGACGTAGAAGATCAGCGTGTTGTCGCCATAGCCGAGGCGCTCGACCTCATCGACAAGCCGGCCGACCTGCACGTCCACATGTTCGGCGAAGCCGGCGGCGACCTCCATCAGCCGGCGCTGGAACGGCTTCTCGCTCTCGGGGATGCTGTCCCAGGCTGCCAGTGATTCTGGCCGCGGCGTGAGCTGCGCATTCTGCGGAATCCAGCCCACCTCCTTGGCGCGTTTGAAGGCGCGCTCGCGATATTTGTCCCAGCCGTCGTCGAACTTGCCTTTGTACTTGTCCGCCCACTCTTTCATGATGTGGTGAGGGCCATGGATGGCGCCGCTTGCCCAATACATGAAGAACGGCTTGTCGGGCTGAAATGCCTTGTGGTTTTGCAGCCAGTGGATGGCATCGTCCGCCAGATCTTCGCTGAGGTGATATTGCTTTCCCGGCGCCGGCGGGTTCGGGTGGACGATCGTGGTGTTGCGTACAAGATTCGGCTCGTATTGCGAGGCTTCGCCGGCCAGGAAGCCGTAGAAATACTCGAAGCCGTAGCCGGTCGGCCAATAATCGAACGGACCGGCGGCAGTGGTCTGCTCGGCCGGGGTGTTGTGCCACTTGCCGAAGGCGGACGTGGCATAGCCATAATTCTTGAGGACCTCGGCCACGGTCGCGCTCGACTTCGGCATGACGCCGGAATAGCCGTCCCAGTCGTTCGCAAGCTCTGCGATCTGTCCGTTGCCGACGCGGTGATGGTTTCGGCCGGTCAGCAATGCGGCGCGTGTCGGCGAGCACATCGCCGTGGTGTGAAACCGGTTAAAGGAGACCCCGCTTTTATGAATGCGGTCCAGAGTCGGCGTGTTGATCTCGCCGCCAAAGGTCGTGGGCAGCGCTGGTCCGGCGTCGTCGATCAAGACGATGATAATGTTAGGGGCATCGGCGGGCAGGTGCCGCTCCGCCGGCCGCGGACTGTAGACCGACTCTTGCATCGTCCGGTTGGCGGTGCTGCCGGACGGTTTGGGCGGAAACGGCAGAACCTCTTGGGCTTGCGCGGAGGCCGGAGGCAGAATTCCGGCCGCGGCGCCGGCTGCCACCAGTGACGTGCCGCCGAGCAGGAAATTGCGGCGCTTGATTCCCTCGCGATGTTGTTGCGTCTTATCGTGCGATTTCTTGTCTGATTGATCGTCGCTCATGATGGTTTCCTTTCGCGTAGGACGCATCGAAATCCGAGATGGCTCGTTGAGGTATCAATCGCCTCGGCGTGGCGCGCGGCCGGGCGATAGCGGCGGCAATAATTCGGCGCGCACAGGTGCGAGCCGCCCTTGATCACCTTGCGGGGAATTTTGATGTCGGGTTGGCACGGGTCATAGCTCGACTCCTCCCGGCCACCCCGTGGATTTTCTGGAATGCAGCACGCTTTCGCCGCGGCGCCTTCGTGCTTGGGTGCGTACCAATCGCCGGTCCACTCCCAGACATTGCCGATCATGTCGTACAAGCCGTAGCCATTCGGGGGGAACGCTTCCACCGGCGAAGTGCGCTCGTAACCGTCGGCCTTCAGGTTTTGGTGCGGGAAATTGCCCTGCCATGTATTCGCCATCTGCCGGCCGCCGGGCGTCAATTCGTCGCCCCAAGCAAATTCGGCGCCATCGAGCCCTCCGCGCGCCGCAAATTCCCACTCCGCTTCCGTCGGCAGATCCTTGCCGGCCCATTTGGCGTAGGCGAGCGCGTCCGCAAACGCCACGTGCACGACTGGATGGTGATCGAGTCCTTTGAGATTGCTCCCGCGGCCATACGGATGACGCCAGTCAGCCCCCTTCAGGAAGGTCCACCACTGACTCCAGTCGTTCAGATCGGGCATCCGCGCGGGTGGCTGGAAGACAAGCGAACCCGCATAGAGCATGTGTGGCAGCGCGCCCGGATAGTTCTTGGGATCGGGTGGAAGTTCGGCGAACGTGACGTATTTCGTCGCACGCACGAACTCCTTGAACTGCCGGTTCGTCACTGGCGCCCGATCGATCCAGAACCCGTCCACGGCGACGGGATGCGCCGGCGCTTCCTCCGGATAGTGCTGGTCCGAGCCCATGCGGAAGGTCCCGCCCGCAATCCAAACCATGACGCCGGCTGCGGTCATAGGCCTGCCCGCCTCGTGGCTACGCCTACGGCTTCATCTTGATTCCGAGTTTCGCCCGCATGTCCTTGAACACGACGGCAATCGCCTCGATGATCCTCTGGTCCGGATTGGATTTGCAGTAGACGATGACCTCGTGCTCGGCCTCTTTCGCCCGCTTGATATTCATCTTGCTCTTGCGGGCGAGGCCGTTGTACCAGCCGCTGTACCAGGTGGCGAGCAAGTCTGCGTCTTGCTGAAAAGTGCCGGCAAGCTGGCCACACGTCAATTTCTGGACGTCAAGATATCCATCCTGGTCCGCGTAGGCGCTCAGGTCCGTCTGCGCGCTTGCCGACGACAACATTGAACAGCAGAAGACGGCTGCGACGATCAAGGATCTATACACGAGAATTCTCTCCGGGTTTCGGGTGTCGGGTCTTGCTGCGATCATGGGCATCGAAGGTAGACGCGTCCGTACGCGTCGACGGCCTGAACGCATATAGGCGCGGGAGCCACAACGACTGGCGCGGCTACTGCCGCGCCCGCTGCTATCGCGCCCGCGGTCACGGCGCGGCGGGTCGTTCGGCGGGCCACCCCGGCGTAGCTCAGCGGCGTCGCGGGCCGGCCGATGATCGCGTGCGCGCTGTTCACGAGCGACGTCGAATTCTTCGCAGGAACGCCGTCCCGCAGGAGCAGGCCAGCCGCAAAGACAACAACAACAGCGCAGAATTGCAGGACTCGATATGTCGCGTGGTTCATTTTTTCACTCCGGGAATGGTGCCGTTTGGAATCTCGTCGATCTCGGACAGGGCATTGATCACAACTTTCGTGGCCGAGGCAGGCGCCTTGAATGCGAACGCATCAACAGCCTGCGGCGCGTCCGTGCGGAACTCCTTGATGCGCAGAGTATATTGTGGCGCCGCCGCGACGGCCTTGCTGGTGATGATATACTTCCGCGGAATCGGCCTAGCGCCGACCTCCACCCAAAGCTGCCAGTCGGCGTCTTGATTGCGGAAAGCAAGATGCTCGCATTCCACGCCGTCGACCACGCCGCGCCCGATGTATTTTGCATCGAGCACGCCCATCATCAGCTCATCGTATGAACGCGACAGCAGGAGGTCGGCGCCGGGAAGGGAAACCGAGAATTCGTCGCGCAGGCGTTCGACGAGTTGATCAATCGATCCCGGCGCCTCCACTTCTGCGAAGGCATTGATGTTCTTGCCGAACACGGTCAGCGTTTTGCCGTCGAACACGAGCTCGACGTCGGCATAGCCGCCGACGCGAGTGGCGCGCAGCTTGTCGGGTCGGCTGAGCGTGACCTGACCGGAACTCGTGAACTGCAGTTTCTGGACGTCAGGCGTAATCACCTCGATGTCGGTGTCGAATGTCAGTGCGATCGTCTTTGCGCTGCCGAGATAGTCTGACATCGCTTTGACGATCCTCTCGGCATCCTGCGCCCAACATTGTGAGGCTGGGAGTGCTATGGCGAGGACGCCGGCTAGCCATAGGCGGGAAAGTTGCCGCTTCATCGGTTTTGCTCCATGCTTGTTGATTCGCTCTGGGCGCAAAACTTGGAAGTGGCTCATGTATGAGGACGCTGTACTCAAGATATCCTCGTCCGTCATCAACGCCCAGGAACGTGGCTTTCACCTAGCCATCGCGCCAACTCCCGTCTGGCCATTTCGCGCCAACCGTATGGTCAATGCCGGTGCTACCGAAGCCCTGGCCGCTGCTTTCAACCTCTGTTGTCGGATATGCAATGGGCTGAATTTTTCATCATATGAAGGTACGGCTGAAGCTGCGGCTCCGGCGTAGCCAAGCCGTAAAGCAATGTCCGAAATGCGCTCGTTGGACTCCACGAGCAGGTGGCCGCGCTGTCCATCCTGGCGGCGGCGTTGGACAGAATTGAGAAGTAGTTTGTCGCCATGGCCGGTTGAATGGGTCACCGGATCGGCGGCGCGTACTGGATTCCGCCGTCGGTCCACAAGCCGTTGAGTCCGCGCGGGATGCCGAGCTTGGATTGCGCGCCGACGTTGCGTTCATAGATCTCGCCGTAGTTGCCGACGTGCTTGATCGCGCGCGCGGCCCAATCCTTGGTGAGCCCGAGTTGCTCGCCGAAGGCGCCTTCGGTGCCGACCAGCCTGCGAATATCGGGCTTGGACGACTTTCCTGCGTCGTCGACGTTCCGCGCCTTGATACCCATCTCCTCGGCGTTGATCAGCGCAAAAAGCACCCACTTGACCGTGTTGAACCACTGGTCGTCACCCTGGCGGACGGCGGGTCCAAGCGGATCCTTGGAGATCACTTCGGGAAGGATGACGTGATTGTCCGGATCGGACAGCTGCAGCCGTGACGCATAGAGTTGCGACACGTCGCTGGTCAGCACCTCGCATTTCTTTTCGTTATAGGCCGTCAGCGATTCCTCGGCGGTGGCGAAGCCCATCAGCGTATAGGCCATGCCGTTGACGTGGAAATAGTCGGCCAGGTTCAACTCGGTCGTCGTGCCCGTCTGGGTGCAGACCGACTTACCTCCCAGCTCGAGCGCGGTGTCGATCTTGGCATCGCGGCGGATCAGAAAGCCCTGACCGTCATAATAATTGACGCCGGCGAACAGCAGCGACGTTTCGCGGGCCATTGTCCAGGTCGAGTTGCGCGAGAGCACGTCGATCGCACCCGATTGCAGCGCCTGAAAGCGGCTCGACGTGTCGAGCGGGGTGTAGCTGACTTTCGAAGGATCGTTGAAGATGGCCGCCGCCAGCGCGCGGCAGAAATCGACGTCGAAGCCCGACCACTTTCCGGCTGCGTCCTGCTGCGAGAAGCCCCGCAAGCCCTGGCTGACGCCGCAAGCGAGGATGCCGCGCGCCTGTATTTTCTTCAGCGTTTGCGCCGAGGCGGCACCGGCAAGAACGATCGTCGCAGCCGCGCAGCAGGCGAGAAGTTTCGCAATCTTTGTCATGGTCGCCCCTTATTTCCCAACTAGCTCACTTCCGGCGTCTGGCGCACAATCACCTTGGTCCCGACCGGGACGCGCTCATAAAGATCCATGATCTCTTTATTTGTCAGCCGAAAACATCCCGATGACACGGCGGAGCCGATGGTCTGAGGCTGATTGGTGCCGTGAATTCGATAGACGGTGCCGCCAATATAAAGTGCGCGGGCGCCCATCGGATTTCCGGGGCCGCCGGCCATGAAGCGCGGCAGATAGGGCTGGCGCGCGATCATCTCGTCGGGCGGCGTCCAGTCCGGCCACTCGGCCTTGCGGACGATCCGCTTCAGCCCCGACCACTGAAAGCCTTCGCGGCCGACGCCGATGCCGTAGCGCAGCGCGCGATTATTGCCCTGGACAATATAGAGGAAGCGCTCGGAAGTGTGGACAATGATAGTGCCCGGCGTCTCGTTCGAGCGAAAAAACACCATCTGGTGCTGATACATCGCCGGCAACTGCTCTTCGTCGTCCGTCGGCACGGAGCCGGGCTGTTCGAGGACGTCTTCCTGGCTGGCGGGCCGCATTTGCGCGAAGGCGGGAACGGTGAACAGCGATACAGCAAGCGACAGGCATAGCAAGAGGTAAGATCTTAGAACCGGACTTAGTCGAGACATGTCTATATCCTGTGAGCTTTGACGCGATTCTTTACATGGCGGGATCGCGCCGGAAAAAATTGCCATTTCGCGCGGGCGGGCTTCATCGGCGCCTCGCAAAGGGCGGAAGTCTTTGGAGCCTCGTTAAGGCGCGCTATCTTGCAGCCGTCTGGCCATAAGCCGCCAAAATCAGAAAATTGGGATACCTGCACCGGGTCTGCAAATGGGCGCTGCCCGAAGACACCAATCTGCAAATGTGGCTGGAGCGCCACGACGATCACATCAAGATTTGCAGCAGGTTCGCCGGCACGACCACAAGATCAACAGCCCGATCGGTGTCTTGGCTATCGCGCGCGTGCTACAACCTTCCGCGGCCGACAGAACAATCCGGGCACGCTTCACATTACGCTGCAAGTTCGCGGCGAGCGGCATCGGGCTTCCAGTTCCAGACGTTCCTTCCGAGAAACGCGGACTTCTCTTGCTTCGGGAATCATCCCGATCTTGAATCACGACTCACGTTCCATGAAAGGCGGGTACTAGTGTCCGGTGAGCACCAGCGTCTGGATCGGAAGCATCAGTGCCTGGATGCGCAGCAGCATTGCGTGCACGATGCCGACTGCGTCGACCGCATGGAGCGCAAAGGCGCGCATCGCGCCCGTGTCCTTTGCGAGGATCTCGTGGTGGTTGCTGGTATAGGCATTGGCGATGCAACTGCTGCCGGGCGAGACGTCGTCGAGGCCCCCTTCGTAGAGAGGTGCCATCGAGACCAGAATCGTGCCCGGCCTTGCCGCCCCTCGCACGTCGACCAATTGCTCGCCGCCGCGGAACTGGCCCGCCGCGATATAGTCCTGCACGCCAACGACTATCAAGGGAATGATCGTCCATGGTTTCGAGATGCAGGTTGCCTCCGCGACCATTCCGACCTTCATGACCTGAGCTTCGATCTGATCGAAGCCCGCCTGCAGCACTTTTTCCCCGGCGCCTTGGGGAATCAAGATGCCGGCGGAACGCATCACCGGGTTCACCACATCACCAACGCGAAGAGCAAATTGTTCGACGCGCCCGTCGACGCCGGCGCGAACCGCTGTCTTGTCGAGTTCGACCTGGGCCTCAGCGCGCGCCGCTTCCGCGCTCGCCTTCTGCGCCGGAAGAACGGTCGAGTTCTTGACTTCGGCAGCCTGCCTTGCGGCTTTGGCGGCCGCGACCGAACCCTGTCGGCCGTCGACAAGGACTTGTAGCTTGTCGATATCGCGTTGTGGCACGATGCCGGCGTTGCGCCGTTGCAATTCTTGCTTGGTCGCGAGTTCGTCCAAGGCCTGTTGAAGGGCGCTATTTGCTTCGGCAAGCTGACCGTCGGCTTTATCGATATCCGATCGTGCCGCTGCGAAAGCCGCCTCGACCTCGGCAACCTTACGCTTCGCAGTCTCCAGCGTCGCTTCCTGCTTTGAGCTGTCGAGTCTGAAAATGACGTCGCCTTTCTTTACCGGCGCGCTGAAACCGACGTCCACCGCGGCCACGCGGCCCGAGCCTTCGGGTAGGATCGGTATGGTCCGGTAGAACATGGTCGCGGTCATGGTTGACGGGTGATAGTAGAAAATCAGCGTGATCAACGAGATCGTCAGCAAAAGGCAGGCGATGATGCCCCATCTGAGCTCGAACCACACCGAATAAAAGGTGATTTCCTTGCCCAAGCGCTTTCCCTGCACATAGCGGCGGTAGAGGAAATCCGGCAGCAGCGTGACAAGCGAGCAAAGGAGGATCTCAAGCATGGATATTCTCCTCCTGCGCCGGCTTGGCGACAGGCGGAGCCTTTGCTGCCGCCCTGGTTTCGATTTCGACTTGCTCGGTCGCCTGGGCGCCTTCGCCAGGCGGGATGTCGGCGATCTTTTCCACCGAACCTGCGATCCGACGCAGCGGCGTTCCGAAGTCAGGAAGGTCGATGATCGCCAGCAGCAGGCCCGCGACCCAGAACAGATGAATGTGCGTGAACAGTGCCAATAGCCCGAGCACGGCTACGATCTCGAATTGCAGCTTCTGCGATTTATGGGCCATCCGCTCCGGCAATGTGTGGAGTCGCAGGAAAATGTTGCCGACGAAGAGAACGGCAGCAATCAGAACGATGCCGACGACCACCATAAGGACATCTGTTTGCCCGGGCGCCGTGATGAAAGTAGGCAGATCGTGTGGCGCAGCCGGATTAAGCTGAGCAGTCATGGCGCCCTTCCCGCGAAAACGAGTCGCGCTCACTCCAGCCTGAGCGTTACACCGCCGACCGCCGCCGAGAGTTCGACGCCAAGCTTGCCGCCGGCGAGCTGCAGGATCACGCCCTTTTCGTTTTGCAGTTGCACGCCGCCAGCTCCAGCCGCCAACGCACCGCTGGCGCCGATCGCGGCGTAGCTGCCCTGGATGTCGCCCGGGCTGCGCACGTTCAGTGCGTGACCGACGAGTTGGGCCGTAGAGGCGCCGATCGTGAAGCCGACGCTCATCCCCGACACCGCGAAGCGGTAGTGCTTGCCGTGGCAGGTCAATACGCCATGGCCACCGCCAACGCCCACAATGAAACCACCCTTGGTGAAGACGACGCGGACCGCGCAAGTATTAGCCTGCGAGGGCGAAACAAGGCCGAAAGTCAACAATGCAAGCAAGGCGGCGGCGAGGAACTGCATGCGATGCTGTTTCATGTGATCGTGCTTCATATCTGCTTGCTCCAGTGCCGTAAGTCGAGGGTTGAACGGGATTGATCCAACGTAATCGCAACCTTGGTAATGGGGTCCACGGATGACGAGAAAGAATGGAGGCCGACTGGATCGGTCGACCTCCTCTCTTCACTAGTAACCACCGAACTTGTAATTGACGCGATCCGCGAGCTGATTCACATCAGTCTTCAGACCGAATGTGATCATCGACGCAACTCCGCTCAGAATCGATAGTTGACGCCGCCACGCACGATATTGAGATCATCCGTACTGACTCCAGTGCCCACGACCTTCGTGTAGAGATACTCGGCCTTCACGGACCAGTTCGGCGTGAAGCCATATTCCACGCCGAGACCCGCGGCGATGCCCGGACGCCAGGATGAGCCCGCACAATCGGGCAGGACGCCAGCCGTGCCGCAGGGTACGCCGGCGACGGTCGATGCGCTGGCGGTCGACTTGACGAAGGCTGCGCCGCCGGTGGCGTAGAGCAGCACGTTGTTCACGGCGATACCGAGCCGCGCCCTCACCGTTCCCAGCGCGGTGATGCTCGACGACGTGTTCAGCGTGGCGCCCAGCCCGGCGCCGAGAATGCTGGGTGTTACGACGGACGAGCCCTTGATGTTGGCCCAGTCCAGATCACCTTCCAGGCCGAGCACGACATATCCCTGCTGAATCTGCCCGCCAAACGTGCCGCCGATCATGCCGCCGGTGATGTCGAATCCGGCGCGGTCGAACCTGTTGGAGAACAGCACCAACGGGTCCTGGTTGCCCCAGCCATACCCGGCGTTGCCG
Organism: Bradyrhizobium sp. Arg237L; assembly: GCF_029990105.1. NCBI lineage: Bacteria > Pseudomonadati > Pseudomonadota > Alphaproteobacteria > Hyphomicrobiales > Nitrobacteraceae > Bradyrhizobium > Bradyrhizobium sp. Arg237L. The sequence goes on from NZ_JAQMIL010000027.1 coordinate 45,565, forward strand.
CCAACATAGAATCCCGTCCAATTGTAGACGGCGGCAACCGGAGCCGGCGCCTTGTAGGCGGGCGCCGCCGACAAATCCGCCGCAGCCGCGTAGCCGCCCATCATCAGCGAAGCCGCGATCGCAGCTGCAGACATTCTAATCTTGTTCATTGCGCACCTGATTGATTCAAGAAACTTGGAAGCGCAACAAGAAGCGCCATCATTGGCCTTCCTTCCTCCGGGAGAGGTACGCTCTAGTTGCTATTTCGTGCCAATCGGGGGACGAGTCCGGCCATTTCGCGCCAATCGCGATTTTGGCGAAGCTACGATCGCCGCTAGCACCGCACGTTGGGAGGGTAAATGGATGGGCTTCATCGGCGCCTCGGAAAGGGTGGAAGTCTTTGCAGCGTCGTTAAGTCGCGCTATCCTTGCAACCGTCTGGCCATAACCCGCCAAAATCAGATAATGAGGGATACCTACGCGGCGCGCCGTTCGGTTGCCGTGCAGCACACAAAGGCGATGACGTAACCCGACTGGAGCTTGCTAGCTATGCAGTGGTTGGGCGCCGACACAGCGTTGACCCGGGGTCGGAAGGCATGAGTGGAATTCCTTTAGCGCGTTGCCAATTCCTCATCCCTTTTGCCGATATTCACAATGAGATTGGAGCCCCAACGGCGACACTTCTGAGCAGATTCCGACTTCCTGCATTCCTGGAAGAAAAAGCCGATCACTACGTTCCGCTATTGCCGGTGCTACAGTTTGTGCAGGCGGCCCAGAGATCGCAAGGCCTCACGGATTTCGGATTTCTCGCCTCCCAGCGGCTGCAATTTTGTCACCTGAGCGGAAAGCTGCGCGCGTCAATTGGTCATTCACCCACCCTGTTCACTGCTTTGCAGCAATTATGCAAATGGGCGCCACTTGAAGACACCAAGCTGCAAATGTGGCTGGCGCGCCACGACGATCACATCAGGATTTGCAGCAGGCTCGGCGGCACCGAGGGGCTGCGGCATCTTGAACACTCACATTGGCTGCAGAACGTCCTTTCTATACACATCGTTCGGCAGTTCGTCGGACCGGGCTGGATGCCCGCGACGATCGCCTTCGAGGCCCGCTATAAGCCCAGTCGCGAAACGAAGGCTTTCTGGCCACATACGCGATTTCTGTCGGATCAGGATGCATCGTGGATCGACGTGCCCGTTTCGCTCCTCAGTCTGCCCAAGCTCGCAAATGAACACTTGCCGAATCCACCCGAAGACGAGTCCGGGCCCTCGGGCAACGACATGATCAATTCGCTCAGATTAATGTTGCCATCCTACCTGGACGAAGGCGCTCCGACGGTCGCGGAAATGGCGGACATGGCCGGCATGAGTCTCAGAAGTTTTCAACGCAAACTGTCAGGCGCCGGCCTGACATACTCAGATCTGCTTGATCGGGCCCGATTTGAGTACGCGGCCAAACTACTGCGCAGTACGGAAGCAAAGATCATCGATATTGCGCTTTCGTCCGGCTACGCCGACCCTTCGCACTTTGCGCGCGCTTTCCGCCGCATTTCCGGCGTCACGCCTCGGGAATTCCGCGAGACCTGGAGTCCGCGTTAGACGCTACCTTCGCGCAGTTCTAAACCCTGGTGGCGATCAATCGCGTTGATTGGCGCGGGCGGCCATAAGGTCGATGTCAGCCGCGTCGCGCGGATTGGCCGCGTGTCCTCGGAATGGCTCGCGGCCGTCTGACGAGCGCTACTGTTTTCGGGCCTATTCTCCAATGTCCGAGAGGGGTCACTGGCCAGGTCGGCGCGAGACGAGCCGACGGACGAGAAGCGTTGCCCGCGGGCACTACCATCAATCCATAAAAATCGCGGAAGATCGCTGTTAGCGTAGAAAATCGAGGATCGTGGTAGCGGGGGAGCGTGTTGGTTAGAAAAGCCGACAGAATTCCCTGGGAATTATTGATCTAGGTGCATTTCGCTGAGGCGGTCCGAACTGCCGGTTATCTATGCCACCGGCTTCTCGCCGGTTACACCACGTCCCGTTCCCGGGGCTACACCCTAAGGAAGCCCTATCATCCCGACGAGATCGTCCGAATGGTCAAGGTGTTCGGCAACGAAAAGCGAGCACCGCCGAGTTAGGCTCGCCCAATCCACCGGCAAGGACCCCATAGGCCGGAGGATCCACCGGTTCGAGCGCACCACTTCCGTTTGCCGCGCAACTACCCTTTCGGCAGGCGCAATTCTTCGAGAACCCGAACGCAGATCTCAGCGGGGTCCTTCAGGCCAGTCTGAGCGACCTCGATGATCTTCTTGGCGATCAGTTCGGTGAGAGGGTCGCTCCGATCCTGCACGCCGACCATGCGCAGGGCCCGTTCGTAAGCTGCGGAAAGCCGCGTGATCTCTTCGGACCCGAGAGCTGAGTTTTGGAGTATTCGATAGATCGCCAACTGTTAGACCCCCTGGACACAGGGTAGCACCAGTCCGCTGATGGAACATTGCCAATTTTGAGCTAATTTTAGGCTTCGCAACGGAACGGCTTCGAGAGCTTAGGGCGCAGAGGTCCGGTCGCAAATCCCACAGACTGACGCGACCGATCACGGCGCGAAGCTGCGAATCGTATGTGGCCCAGAGATCCTACAGCGGCACCGGCTCGTAGAATCGCGTCAGGCTAAAGGGGATATCTCATCCAAATCGCCGCGGCGCTTAAGCCTCTTACTTCGAGAGTTTTGAGGAATTGACCACGCATCACCAAGAACAGCTACCGCTCCAACCGACACAAGATTCTCGCCCTCGGTGTCCAACCTGCGCGGCCTTCCCCCGCCTGATGGCGCCCATCTTGGAGCCGAGAACTGGGAAGACCACCCGTCTATATCGCTGCGACAACTGCGGCGAACGCGTCTGGGACGATTAGGCCGCGGGCCTGGAGCGCACTCAGAGTGGCGCGATTGAGGGGCGCTCGCAGCTCGTCGGACCCTCACACGAAATCGTGTCGTGATCGGCACGACCTAGCCTAGGCTGCCAAGCGGTGCTCATCTTCGATCGGCTCTTGATCATCGCTCGAAGCGCTCTTCAGGAATCGCGCCAGGGCGGCCTTCCGTGAATCGCGGTCCAACGCGTAGGCTGTCTGCTTAAATTCTATGCCGTCAAGAAGCCCTTGAATGTAGCCTGCGATCGTGTCCGCAGCCATGATCAGCGCTGTGTCGAGTGTATGGATGTACTTGCTTGTCACTGAACCCTTTGCATGGCCCACCAGCGCGGCGATGGTCACCTCGGTAAAGCCGAGATCGTTGGCGATGCTCGCGAAGCTGTGGCGCAGGACGTGGGGAGTAATGTCGGACAGAGGTGAGTCCTCGACGAGATGCTTCCACTGGTTTGGAAAACTGCCGAACGCGTTGTCTTCGCCCTGCCCGGGAAACACGTATGTGCCAACATCGTCCGTGCGACGTCGCTCGAGATATTCGACGACAGGTAGGCCAATGGGACGGATCGATTCTCCCTCCTTACTGTCGTCCAATCGCAAGCAACTCGACTCGGTGTCCGCCTCCGTCCATTTCAAGCCAATCATCTCGCTGCGGCGGCAGCCGGTCAGCGCAAGCTGGCGAACGATGTCCACAATCGTGGCGAACTTCTCCTGCTTGGCAGCGTCGCGTAGCATCCGACCAAGTATTCGGTACTCAGCCTCCGATAGCCGACGCTTTCGCGCCTTGTCTTTTGGTTTGCGGACGCCATGGGCCGGGTTGCTTTCGATAATGCCAGCTTCGACCGCATAGGTGAGGATCCCGCCGAGAAGGCCAACGGTGCGGGTAGCCGTGCCAGCACCGCCCCGAACGATGGCCTTGCCGCGCAGCTTCTTGGTCTTGACCGAAACCCGCGTCTTTCCGGCCATGATGTCCTTCAGGACTTTGTTGATGTCGCTTTTGGTGAGATCTTTGACCCGCCGGATTCCTATGAGGGGTACGATGTGACGCTCAATTCGACCAGTATCGGTGACGATCGTTGAGGCCTTCTTCGGTCGCCCGCCCTTTCCCAGGATGAGACCGGCCTGAAGATCAGCGAAATAGCGGGCACACAGCTCCTTCACGGTGATCGCCTTGTGATTGAGCTGGCGATCCTCGACGGGGTCGTCACCGCCGGCGACGCGCCCCAATTGCACCTTCGCCTCTCGGCGTGCAGTCTCCGGCGCCCAGGCTCCGTGAAGTCCGATCGTGTAGCGACGTGAGCGACCACCTATTCGATACTGGATAACGTAGCTGCGCTTGCCGGAACTAAAGACCCGGAGACCGAAGCCTGGCAGTTCGTCGTCCCAGATCAAGTAGTCCTTGTCCTGGGCTTCCGCAGCCTCGACAACCCTCTTCGTGATCTTGACCATGACATTCCTTCGTTTCCGGGCACGGTCTCTCGCGTAAGCAGTGCGTAAGCACGCGGGAGAAAATCGGTGCGGATTTTCGGATAGGAACGTCGCTGTTGTTTCTGAGAATATCCAGTTCCTTCAGCTGGATAGCGTAGCATAGCGTGCCCTATCGCATTTTTCGGACGGGTACGTTATCTTGCTCCGAAGGCAAAGGTCACACGTTCGAATCGTGTCGGGTGCGTCAGTAATTTAAGGGATTTCTTAAACTCGTCGCTGCTGGCCGGCCGTGCGGGTAAGCAGCAGTTCTACTTTGCCGGCGTGCGAAAGAGCTGAAACAGCTCGAACATGGTCTCCAGCATGCTGCTCATAGCTGGCCAAAAGAGCCAAACTGTAAATCCGGAGACCACTAATGCGCCAAGGAAAAACACCGCAATTGCGCCTCGGGTGCGAACGTAGCTTGCTTCCAAGAGCGAACGGGCTAGGCGCCTGTTTGCTACTCGCAGGTTGAAGGCCGTTGCGACCCATGTGACAAGAAGAGTTACGCCGGACAGTCCTAAAAAGCTGAAGAAATTCTCAGCGGCAAACGTGCTTACTCGGTAGAGAAGCGCGAACTCTTCCTTCTCTTGCGATGAGATCCGCGGCTGAATCAAAATGGCTATGGTTGCCACCAAGATGGCGACGAATGCAAGTGCGATTGTCCTTGACGCCACCACCTTTGCCAACTCGCCGTTTTGCCGATTGGAGATTATCTGCTCCGCGGTACTTATCTCGTCTGCTTTAGCCTGAAGAGAAAGCAGCAAGGCATCATTATTGAATTTGGGGAAACCGGAGAATTGCTGCTGCAGCTTTGCTTCGCAACAGGCGGTGAAGCTATTGCAGTAGGCTAGTATGCCCATTGCGCGCAGAGTCGATCGCGCATCCGGGTCTCGTTTGAACCTGATAATAGCGTACTGCAGCGAATAGATGATATTCTTTCGCCATTGAATATCGTCGCTGCGCCGGTCCTGTAGGATCAGGATCGTATCTGAACTCGATTCGTGCTGTTGGTGAGCGTGGCTGAGGTCACGAAGAAAGAAATAGCACTGGTCCGCGACCCATTTACGAATATTGTGACCGCCGTTTGCAGCAAACTCTTCCGAAGCTCTCTGTAGAGCTTGCTCTCTGAAAACAGGGTTTCCGAAGTAGACCTCGCCGTTTCGATCGAGGTCGAAATCTACCTCAATGTCGGCGCACTCATCCACGAGTTTCCTCGCCCGGTCGAAAGCGAGATGGGCCTGGGCGGGGATATCTGCTGCATTGGAAAACCTCAGCGCGTTGATTTCGTGCACATAGGAGCGAACGGCTTGATCAGCAGATGTGCGCCAATCGGCCCGACTCTTAAAGATGTGAATTTTGCCGCTTATCCAGTCGGCAACCAATGGACTGTTGTTCGACTTGGCGGTCAGGGCGAACCAAAAGTCTCCGCTGATGTCGTACAGCCAGTGGATCAGCCGCGGGAACAGAATGTCGCTGAGCGGTCGATGCTGATAAGCGACGATGATCCGCTCAGCTCCCGTATCTAGATTGGCAAATATGGATTCCGTGGGGCGCCGTGCGTCCCCGATGTGTCGGAACGACAGCCGCCCATTAACTGTAGGTATCCAGCCAGCGTACGGCCGTCTAGTTGGACCCGACGGAAGGCTTTCAACGGAAGATTCGGTCGAAAGCTTTGTCTGACAATCGTCCGCAGACCTCAATGCGATTATCTCTTCGATTGAAAATCATGCCGCCCTTGATGCGGCCATCAGGAAGCCAGTCATCTCGCGTGCGGGCACGACCCATCACCGCATCGGAGACGCCCTTGACCCGGGATGCGCTTTTCTTTGCCTCAAAGCGGTTGAGGCGAAAAAGCCTGTAAGCAATGGAGAGGAGGACAGCAGCCAGAGAAAGGCCAACCGCCAATCCAAGGAAATTGAGAGCTAACATGGGAAGCGTTCTCGGGGTTGATGGGCGGAAAATTCAACCGGAACAACCAACTACGAATCAAAATGTGCCCCTCGGGCGCATCTGTCAAATGGCCGCAACGGCCAACAATCCGGCGCAGGTAACGAGCCGCGCGCAAGACCGGTCTCCAAATTATGCCCTCCTGTAGGGTTCCCCGGACTCGGTGATGCGTCAAAATCGCGTCGACCCGACGACACAGCCTCCGAAAAAAAACCTCTGAGAGACCGACTATGTGGCTCCTAGATGCCAAAAATTATTTTGGGCACTTCTTCATTGGACAGCCTTTTCCGCGCCTCTGCGTCCCCCGTTAACGGCCGTTAACACTTCACTCGCCTCCCATCACGCCGATCACTTGCGCTTGGCTCGCTTCGCCAGCCTCACGCCAGCACCGCCCCCGTTCTCCGGGATAAACTCGACTCCGGCGCTTTCGAGCGCCCTTTGGACAGCCTCTCGAACGTCATCCGAGACGGCCATGCCTTCGTCACTCTCGCGTTCCAGCCGTTTGATGGTCGGGAGCGAGCGCCCGGCCGCTTCCGCCAATTGGGTTTGGGACCAGCCCAGCAGCCCGCGGGCAGCTCTGATCTGCTCAATCGAAATCATTACAAAAGCTGCTTGACACTTTTTGGATCATTCATCATGATCCATTTTGTATCAAGAACAGATTCCGAAGGCAATCCCCGATGACCAAAACAGCGGTTTCCGCGGACGGCGGAGCTATGCTTGCAGTCACACTCACCCACAAGCATCTGATCGCCGATCGAATGATTTACCTGATGGTGTCTAGCCACCGCACCGGCAACTATCTCCCCGAGCGCAACACTGCCGACTTGGACCACGTTACGACGGTCCGCGACATCGCGACCGGCCAGTTCACCAACTTGGTGCAGGTGATCGAGCTTAATCCCGTCGAACACACAAGCCGGGACGTGACCGAGGACATTGCCCGCGAAGTCATGGCGCTCTGGGCTTCTCAGCCCGTCGCCGACACCGCCGAACGTGATGGCACATCCACCACGCTTGCCAACGGACTCAACATCCTTCTCGCCCTCGGGCCAGAACACCGATTCGCTCGGCACGCCGCAGGCGGATCGCAATTTCTTCACCGGCCGTGCCTCGGCCGGTCTCAAGGTCAGCTATCCATGGGTCGCCAGCGCGACCGTGGCGCTCGCGCCCTATGCGGGCCTTTACGCGGATTACTACTTCACCGGCGATGATGCCGCTGCGTTGGCGTTGGCCGGGGCCGTGCCGCTCGCTTCGGTCCCGCTGCTCGATGGCTGGTCCGCGCGTGCAACGGGAGGGCTGGCGGTGCGCCTTGGCAACGAAGCCACTGTTGCTCTTGGCGCCGAACTCGGCGGCATAGGCAGCAACGTGCAAATCTGGACTTTCCGCGGAAGAGGATCGATTCCATTTTGAGACGACGAAAAATTATGCATTAATTTCACATAAGAGTTCGCTATTCTGCTCTGAATGGCGCGTTACTTTGCAGCGCGATGCGCGCCAGATCGAAACTGTAGCTCCGTCTCGTTCGCGTAGGTCGCTTCGGGCGCCAGCTCCGACACGAATGCCCGCTCATTGTCACAAGCGCAGAAGCTCAGCTTGAGCGGATGACTTTTGCTCTTGCCCGATACTCAACTCACTTCAGCGAAATCCTGATACCGCTGAGGTTGGCGGCGAACTCCATCCCCGCTTTTGGCCCTTTCAGGATGAGCACGACGCCGTTTTCATTTCTCAAGTTGACGCCTCCTGCGCCGCCAACGAGCGCTCCGCCGGCACCGACCGCGCTATAGGTGCCGGCAAAATCGCTCACGTCAGCTATGCCTGAGGCCCAACCTTCCAGACGGCTAACGGACGCGCCGGCGGTAACGCCGAGGCTGAGGCCCGAGACCCGGAACGGATAGTTGTGGCCGCGATATGTCAGGACGCCGGTGCCGCCGCCGGCGCCGACCACCAGGCCCGCTTTCGCGAAATTGACCCGGACGTAGCCCGGCGCTTGCGCTTGCGATGGCGTTGCAGGAAATGCAAACGCGAACAATGCAATCACCGCAAGACGAATTGCAAATGGCTCCATTGCAGTGCTTCCGCCTTTTCAAGGATTCGTCGCGTCCACCTTCTTCCACGTCTGGTCCGGATCGAACAGATACATGCGTTTGGCGACGACCGGCGTGCGTTCGCCGAGATCCTTCTGATAGACGGTGCCCGCGTGGTTGACCATGAAGGTCATGACGCCCGAATTGCCATACTCCGCGGGATAGGCGATCAGCCCGAAGCCGCCGATCATCTTGCCCTTGACGACGTAGTTCACGGCTCCGCCGGGCGCATTCGGCCCCTGCCCCTTCAGGATTCGGAAGTAGTAGCCGTGGTAGGGCGCGCTGCCCTCCGCGCCGGCCTTATAGCCTTCCGTTGCCGCCTGCGCCGCGAGATCGCCAAGGGGACTTTGGTCGCGATCGTCGCGCCAGAACAGGCCATCCTTCTTGCCCGGAGTGCTGACAATCCGTTGAGCATAGACACCGGCGCCGTCCCCGGTACGATCCTTGTCCGCATATTCGTTCTCGGCATCGACAAAGGCGAGAGCGGTTTGAATGGCATCGAGCTCGTTGCGTCCGATGCGGCGATACAGGATCTCGAGGCGACCCGCCGCGGAGTCAAACTCCCAGCCATCCCTGTTGTTGACCAGAGGAATCGGGAACGGGAAGTCATCCGCGCCCAGGATGAGCGTTGCCTTCTTGTTTCCTTCCGCCTTGATCGAGTGCTTGGCTTCATACGCGGACAGGAAACGTTCGCGCGTCTCGGCATCGGCGACATCATCGCCTGACGCGATGATGTCCTCGGCGTCCTTGCCCAGAACTTTCAGCACGGCTCTTTTCTCCCCGGTCTTGACGGCGACAGCGAGCGCAGCCGCGGCGTCCTCCGGCGAAGGATAGGCCTGTTGCGCGTGAGCCGATGTGATCGGGAGCGCCAGCATCATAAGGGCAGCGACAGCGGCCGCGGGGCGAGCCAATCGGAGCCACGGAACGACGATCATGGTGATGGCTCCGATGCTGTGGGAATCCGTGCGCCGGCGGCAAGCCAGTCGCTGTAGGTCCGGAACTTCAATCCGAGCTTGTCGTAGTAGACCCTGAGGTAGCCGTCGCCGCCACGCGTGACGGCTTCCGGCATGATGCCCTGCACTTCCTGCGCCATCACGCCGACATAGGACTTGCTGCTGCCGAGATAGCTGAAGCGGTAGTAGCCGAGACCGTTGGCGAGATGACCAAGCAGGACGATACCGTGCTTCAGCGCGATATCCGACCGCCGTCCGCCACCCCCGCGGAAGCCCCCGCCGCCTCCGCCACGGAAACCTCCACCGCCACCGCGAACGGCGGCGCCCTGGAAACCACCGCCCCCGCGGCCGGCGAAGGCGACCGCACCTCCGGCCCGTCCGGCAGAGCTTGCCCGGCCTCGAGCGGCCTGCAGATTGGCAGCCTTGCCGGAAGACACATTCCTGAAGGCTGTGTCGCGGCCGCCGCCGCTACGCGCCGCATTGCGACCGCGCTCACCTGCCCCCGCACGAGCGCCCCCCGCTTTGGCGCGATCGGCCGCGGCTGGGCGATTGGCCCGATCACCGCCAGGACGATCACGAGAGGCAGCGCCGTCGCGACCGCGATCACCAGTACGATCGCCGACGCGATCACCGCCGCCGGGTCGGTCTTGTCCGGGACGCAGCACTTGCTCGCCGCCGCGGCCTCGGAAATCCATCCGATTCGCGCTTCCCGCCTTCAGATTGTTGTTGCCGAAGCGCTGCTGAACATTGGCGTTGCTGTATCGCACGCCTTGCCGATGCACCGGATTGTGCTGCCAATTGTTTCCGACATTGGTGACCCGGTTGTAGTGGTTGACGTAGAGGTTGCGGTTGCCCCAATTGAATCCGCCGCCCCAGTAATTGCCCCAGCGGCCGATCGCCCAGGCGGTACCGAAGGCAAGGCCCGCTGCGATCACGCCCGCGCCGATATAAGATGGGTAGCCGAAGTAATAGGGCGGATAGTCCGCATACGGCCACGTTCCGTAGACGGTGGCCGGGTCGTAATAGGGAACGTACATCGCATTGGGATCAGCCGACTCGATGACGATCACCTGCTTGTTGTCCTGAGTCTGCACGCTGACCTTCTGCTGCTTGGTCGTCACCAGCTTGTCGTTGGCCTGGGCTTTGGCGCGCAACCGCTGGACCACGTCCATGACATCAGGCTGCTGCGCGAGCACGGCATCGCCGAGATTCTTGGTCCAGTCGATCTTGTCGCTCATCATCGAGAGAACCGCTGTCGTGCTGACCAGTGCTTTGACGCTGTCGTCCCAGGACTGTTTGTCGACCGCGTTCTTCAGCGCGTCGCCCTTCAGGTCCTTGTGCGAGGCCACCCAACGGTCGGCCTGCACGATCTCCAGCGGATAGGTCGACGCCGCGAGCACGTTCGCCAGGAGGTCGTCGGGATAGAGTGCAATCGGCGCGACCAGCGCCTCGAGCTGTTCAGGCTTCAACAATTGTTCGCTTGGCGCGGCCTGTGGCGTCCCCTGCGGTTGATCGCCCTGAGCAGGCGGAGGGTTGGTCGCCTGCGCAAAGGCGGCGACGGGAGCCGTCAGGAACAGCGCGAGCGCGAGCAAAATCCTGCCGCAACGAGACATCACAACCTCCATGAGCCTCACATGCGGCAAACATCCGTCCGGGGCATGCGCGCTTCTTGATCAGGATCAAAGAAACCCGGGCGGTTCACCTGGACGCGATATTGCTGCGGCGCGACATGCTCACGGGCAGATAACCAGGATCAACACGAACTCGCGCCGTTGCCGGTTCGCGCCGGACCTTAGCCAACAAGTGGCAATCTGATCCGGAACAGCGCCCCACCTGAGCTCCGGTTTTCCACGGTGATCTGGCCATGATGCGCTTCGACGATCGTGCGGGCGATCGCAAGGCCCATGCCCATGCCTTGTGTCTTGGTCGTGAAGAATGGCTCGAAGACATCCTTCAAATGATCGTTGGCGATGCCTGGACCTGAATCGCCAACCAGGATTTCTGCCTGTTCGTCAGATATGCCCGTCGCGACGATCACCTCCCGTTTCTCGGTTTGCACCTCGGATACGGCATCGATCGCGTTCATGACCAGATTGAGGACAACCTGCTGAAGCTGAACGGTATCGCCCTTGACGCGCAACGGCATCGAAGCCGGTACATACTTCAACGTCACGGCACGGCCTTCGGCCAAGGCCGACACTATGCCAACGGCCTCCCCAACAGTCTCGGTGAGGTTGATCTGGCTAACCTCAATTGGCACTCTTTTCAGCATGCTGCGAAGGCGGCGGATCACTTCGCTCGCCCGCTGGTCATCGCGCCTGATGTCAGCCAGGATTTCTTGTATTTCACCGAGATCAGGCGACGACGATTTCAGCATCAGCTCCGCCGTCTCGGTGTTGGTGAGAATAGAGCCAAGCGGCTGGTTCAGCTCGTGTGCCAGAGAGGTCGCCAGTTCTCCCGCAGCCGAATAGCGGTTCACCCGTGCGAGCTCCGCCAGACGTTGCCGAGCTTCGACCTCGGCGAGGCGCCGGCGATGGCGTTCATGGAGCAAGCCACTGATCAGGGCCGCCTGCACGAGGATCACTGCCGCGATCAGTGCGACCTGCCACTGATATCTTTGCCAGAACGTCGGCTCGCGAAACAGAACTTCGCTTCCCGCGGGCAGGTTGCTCTCGCTGATGCCCCAGCGCCGCAGCTCGCGCCAGTCGTATCTCGGAGGCGCAAATCCGATCGGCTCGATCTTGATGTTGGAAGGCCTCTCGCCACCGAGGATGCGGATCGCGGCATTGACGGTTTTCTCGCTCGATGCGCCGATCGAATGCATCGGGCCGCCGACGGTGTATTGGCCGAAGAAGGCTTCCTGGAAGGAAAAGATCGGAGCGTTCGCGACCGCATGAAGACTGCGCAATGCGAGATCGCCTTCATGAGCGACACCTGCCGCGTCGACCGACATCAAGCCCCAGAACAGGACGGTGTGCGGCGGAAGCGTCGCCGCCCGCTGCAGGATTTCGTGGAATGACAGGTCCGCGTACCAGACGAATGCCACCCGGCTTTCGAAGGGCTTCGCTTCCCTCTTTGCTTCATCAAGCCAGAACTTCTCCAACGGCGAGGCGCCGATCACGACGGCAATCGTTTGCGTGTCCGGCAGGACATGAAGAATGCTGCCGAAAAAGGCTGAGAAATCGTTGTAGACCGAGATGACAGCGTCGTTATCCGTAAGTCCGGCACGATTCACCAGCCGTTGTTCGACCGCCGTCAGCACCATGGGCGTCTCAGGGAAGAGCTCTGCGCGAAATCTCTCGACGAATCTGGCGGCAGGCGCGCCAAAGCTGATCACAATGTCGGGCGCCGCGCCCTGGTAGAGCGAGCGCAGATAGTCGACGAACGGCGCTTCCGGAACCGGATTGTCGAACCGCGCGGTCAGCAGCGTCTGTTCCTGGAGATTCAGCGGCCACGGCGATTGGCGCTCGAGCTCCTCCCGGATGGTGCGGGCAAATTCGCTCCATGGTCGGAAGTCTCGCCCGAAGGAATGGAGCAGCAGCACGCGCTTGGGTTCGCCACGTGGGGCGGCGCCACTCGCCGGCTCGGGCAGGAAGATGAACCAGACCAGTAAACAGGCGCAGAGCCACACGGCCGCAACCGGCCTGCCAATGTTGGGCGCAGCAATGGGGGCAGGTCCGCCCATTCTTTTCCCCGGCAGTCTCAGACGTCCAAACGTTTGCATCTCAAGCTCGGCAATTCTAGCGCGAATTGCACCGCGGCCAACGGCTTACTCCGCCGGGCGAGGAGTTCAGCAGCGCGTCGTGACCCGACCGTAGGCGTTCCCTGACTGCACGCAAGGGACTCGATGACTTGAATCAACCGCGCGCCGCGCGCATTGCGTCGCGGCAAGCGCTATGATTTGCAGCGGTGATAGGTGACTTCCATTCCCTCGATGCCAGGAAACAGGCGCGTGATGGTGTCGTCATCAACCACTTTGAAGAAGAGTTGGATGTTTTCGAGCATGATCCCTGAGGCGCAGCCGACGACCATATTGACGTTCTCGTCGTTGTCCTTCCTGGATTTGATCGAGCAGGTCGCGTACTTGGCTCTCAGACGATTGGGCTCGGCGATGAATCCGCCGCCATGCACGCCGGGAAAATTGGTGAAGGTAACCAGCTTTGCCCTTCCCTTGCGCGTAAATACCTTGCTGCATTGGTCGGCGCTCGTTGCCCATGCGCCGGTGAGATCAAACGCGGCCGCATTTCCAGATAATCCCACGACGGAAACGGCCAATGTTGTCACAAGCACCGGAAACCCGCGAAGTCCCTTCATTTCATGCCCCCTTCCAGAAGGTCGCAGGCACTTCCGTGCTCGCCGCGTATCAATGGCCGCTGAACACCAGGGTCTTGATCGGCAACAGCAGCGCCTGGATCCGCAGCAGCAACGCGTGCACCAGTCCCACGCCATCGACCACATGCAGCGCGATGCGCCGGCCCGCGCTGGTGTCCGTGTTGGAGATTTCGTCATGGTTGCTGGTGTAGGCGTTGACGATGCAACTGCTGCCCGGCGTGACCCCTTCGAGACCGCCCTTGTAGAGCGGCTCCAGGAACACCAAGACGGTCCCCGGCCGGATGATGTTTTGCGCTTCGACCAGTTGCTCGCCACCTCTGAACTGGCCGGCGGCGATATAGTCCTGGACCGTCGTGACCACCATCGGAATGATGACCCAGGGCCTAGAGATACAGGTCGCTTCCGCCACCATGCCTTCCCTCATCACCTGAGCCTCGATCTGGCCGAATCCGGCCTGCAGGATCCGCCGGCCTGCACCCTCCGGGATAAGGATGCCGGCCGGCCGCATCAGCGGGTTGACGACGTCGCCAACGCGAAGCAGGAACTGCTCCACACGACCATCGACGCCGGCGCGAACGAAAGTCTTGTCCATATCCACTTGAGCTTGCGCCAACGCGGCTTCGGCGCTTGCCTTCTCCGCCGGCAGCAGTGTTGAAACCCGCAAGGTCGCGGACTGCTTGACGGCCACTGCGGCGTCGATCCCGGCTTGCCGTTGATCGACGAGGACCTGGAGTTTTTCGATGTCGCGCTGCGGCACGATGCCGGGATTGCGGCGCTGCAGTTCGCTCTTCACATCCAATTCGTCCTTGGCTTGCTGATGCGCGCTTCTTGCTTCCTGGGCCTGTGCCTCGGCCTTGACGACATCGGCTTCCGCGGCCACCAGCGCAGCGTCCACCTCGGCGACCTTGCGCTTGGCCGTTTCAAGGGCTGCTTCCTGCTTCGAATTGTCCAGCCTGAAGATCACGTCGCCTTTCTTCACCGGTGCGCTGAAGTCGAAATTGACTTCCGCGACGCGCCCGGAAGCCTCCGGGAGGATCGGGATCGTCCGGAAGAACAGCGTGGCGGTGTCGGTTGCGGGATGGAAATAGAAGATCATGGTGATCAGCGCGATCGTGAGCATGAGGCAACTGGTGATGCCCCACCTCAGCTCGAACCAGACCGAGAAGAAGGTGATCTCCTTGCCGAAGCGTTTGCCCTGGACGTAGCGGCGGAAGAGATAGTCTGGAAGGACCGTCACGAGGGAGCAGATCAGGAGCTCAAGCATTGCTGGACTCCCTTGCCTTCGCGGCATCCGGGCCTCTCGTCTCCGATGAGGCGGCCGGAAGCGCCGGATCCGGTTTGGTTTCAGGCTTCGCCGCGCCGCCTTCATCCGCAGCGGCACTTGCTATCTTCTCCACCGAGCCGGCAATGCTGCGCAGCGGCGTGCTGAAATCGGGAAGATCGATCATGGCCAGCAACAGCGCCGCGACCCAGAACAGGTGGATGTGCGTGAAAAGCGCCAGCAAGCCGAGGACCGCGACAATCTCGAACTGCAGCTTTTGCGATTTGTGCGCCATCCGCTCGGGCAGGCTGTGCAGGCGCCAATAGAGCGTGCCGACCCAGAGCACGACGGCTACCAGGAAGATGCCCATCACAACCATCAGCACGTCGACCTCGTTCGGCGGCGTGATGAAAAAAGGCAGATGATGGGGCGCAATTGGATGAAGCTGCTCGCTCAACTGCTTCTCCCGGGTCAGGAATTGGGCCTTTGACCGTTCAGTCTGGGTACCGTCGTCCAGGGGGCGCTTGATCTGGATCAAAGGTGCGCCCCTACCCGGCCCTAGCCTTTCGCGAACGACCAGAGGAAACCGGCCATTCAGGAGATGTCAGCCATGCCAGCGAACATTGATGACCTGATCCCCAACGCCAGCCAGATCCAGAAGGAGGCCGCCCTCCGGGAGGCGGAAAAGGCGGATGAGTATGTCCGCCGCGCGGCCGCCGCCGAGGCCGAGAAGAAAGCCCTGATCGATCGGCTCAGCCGGCCCTCCGGCAAGTCCGAGGAGGAAAAGATCCAGTTGGCATCGACCATCATCCAGCGCGCCGTGCGGAACGGATTGACCGAAGTCCTGGTGTATCGCTTCCCGAATACGCTGTGCACCGACAAGGGCCGCGCCATCAACCAGATGGAAGCGGGCTGGGAAGCCACGCTGACCGGGATTCCCAAGGAGATCTTCCAGCTGTGGACCGACTACCTGAAGCCGCGCGGCTACCGCATCCGCTATCAGGTCATCGATTTTCCCGGCGGTGTGCCCGGCGACATCGGCGTCACCATCGCCTGGGGCGATTAAGCGGCCGGCCGGTTCAAGACGATCTGAAACAGTGGAAGCCTGGACATGGCAGATGCGCCCGCCGCACGGATGAAGCGGAAGATCTATGAGAAGGAACTGGAGAAGCTCCAGGTCGAGCTATGCCATCTCCAGGAATGGGTGAAAGCGAACCAGGCGCGGGTCATCATCCTGTTCGAAGGCAGGGATGCGGCGGGCAAGGGAGGCACGATCAAGGCGATCACGGAAAAGGTCAGCCCCCGCGTGTTTCGCGTCGTCGCCCTCCCTGCGCCTTCGGATCGCGAAAAGACGCAGATGTTCATCCAGCGCTACATGCAGCATTTCCCTGCCGGGGGCGAAATCGTCATTTTCGACCGGAGCTGGTACAACCGGGCCGGGGTCGAATATGTGATGGGCTTCTGCAGCCCCGCCGAGCACAAGCGCTTCCTCGAGCTGTGCCCTACCGTGGAGCACTACGTCGTTGAGGCCGGCATCGTCCTAATCAAGCTGTGGCTCGAGGTCGGGATGGAGGAACAGGAGCGACGATTCAGGGCCAGGATCAACGATCCGCTGCGGCAATGGAAGCTGAGTCCGATGGATACGGAATCCTATCGACGCTGGTACGCCTACTCGCGGGCACGCGACCTGATGCTCAAGGCCACCAGCTCGAAACATGCGCCATGGCACATCATCCGCTCCGACGACAAACGGCGGGCACGGCTGAACTGCATCTCGCATATCTTGGACATGATCCCGTACAAGCGCGTTCGCCGGAACAAGGTCAGGCTGCCCAAGCGTTCCAGCAAAGGACGCTACAACGATCAGACCGGGCTGCGCGGGATGGCGTTTGTTGCTCAGCGGTACTGACCGGATGCGGCCAAGTTCCAAATTCCGAGCTTTTCTCAATCGTCCGCCATCCGGGACTCGCAACGCCAGATTTATGTCAAGGGAGCGACCACCGCGCACGAATAGCGTTAATAATGGCCGACCATTCCGGCCGAGCAGGGATAGGTTCGAGGATCATCTCGCCATCCGTCGCGATTTGCCAACGGCGGCATAAAGAATCATTCGGTCTTCGAATCTTGTCCGCAACAAGAGGAGAGCGCAATGACACGGCTGCCAGTGATTGCCGCAGCAGTTCTAGCGATTGCTGCATCTGCCCCCATTGTTTGCACGACAACAAGCCCCGCATCAGCCCAAGGATGGCAAGGCAGGGACGGCAATGTGGGCAGCGATTTGAGAGACCTTCTGAGAGACCGGATTCAAACGCGCGAAGATCTACGGGATCTCATTATCGACCTTCTGCGAGATCGACAGGAGATGCGGGGCCGCCTGCGCGAGCGGATGGGCCAGTGGCGTGACCGCGAGGAGGATGAAGGCGACGGGAGCTGGCGTGGCGGTCTGCGGGAGCGGCTCGCCGAGAGGTTGGCTGAGCGACGCCATGGAGGTGAGGGAGGAGGCTGCTATTTCCTTACCCGCAGCCTGAGTGACGAGGACCGCGATTTTATCCTTATCATTCGTCGGCGTGTGTGCCGCGACTGAGCATCTCAGAGTGAGGCCGGAGCGGAATCACGACGAGTTCCGCTCCGGCCTCTCGCTCACAATGAGGAGACTCATGATGAACAAGGCCTTTGCCCTCACCGCCACACTTTTGCTTATCTCTCCGCCCGCCTTCAGTCAGAACGCCCCCAGCTCAGATCAGCGAGACTCATCATACTCCCGAAGCGATCGTGATCTGGACGATGTTCTGCGGGCAATCGGCGAATCTGGTCGCGGGGGAGCACGCCGAGGCGGCGCCGCGTTCTTCCTGCGGAATGGCGACGCGATGGTGGCTGTGCGCTGCGATCCACAAGACTCCATGAAGGCATGCGTTGACACCACTCTGACGCTCCTTGAGCGGGCGCGCTCTATGCAGCCTGGAGGAGGAGCGCAGAGTGGCGCTCCGGGAGCACCGAGTGGCGCTCCGGGAGCGCAGCCCCAACCTCGCTGACAACTCTGAAAACCGGGATGTCTGCTTGCCGCTTACGGCCCGGACGACGGATTTGCACGCTTTCGAGTTAGCCGAAACGATAGGCGGCTGCGTGCGTTCCCGAGAGCTGACGATTCTGATTTGGCAGGCGGACGCTCCCTGGGCGGGCTGACTCTCGCGCATCGCACAAGAGCGCCTCGTCCCCGAAAAGCAGACCACGGCACCGCAGCCATGGCCCGCTGCGCGATCATTTCAATCTTATGGTGACGCCACCGACGGCGGCTGAGACTTCGGCTCCGATCTTCGGTCCGCTGAGTTGCAAGATCACGCCATTGTTGTTTCGTAGCTGAACGCCACCGGCGCCGGCGGCAACGGCGCCACCAGCGCCGACCGCGCCGTAGCTGCCTTCGATGGACTCAGGCCCCCGCAAATTCAGCGCGCGCCCAACAAGCTTGGTGGTCGAGGCTCCGATCGTGAAGCCAACGCTCATGCCGGAGACGGTGAATGGATAGCGCTTGCCCCGGAGTATCAGCACGCCCTCGCCGCCGCCGACGCCGACGACAAAGCCGCCTTTGGTGAAGACGACGGCAACCTGGCCGGTCTCCGCCCGCGACGGCGTACTCAGTCCTGCCAAGCCCAGCATTGCCAGCACCGCGATCACCCCAACATGTCTCATGATTTACCTCCAAGAGCGATTTAGAGAACAGTTTGCCAAGACTACTTCCCGCATCAGACGCGCTCGACGGCGGGTTTCTCCCGATCGTCGTGTACGGCGACACTGAATGGTGCTGGGTCGCGCCGCCGCCCCTTTGATCCAAGTCAATGCTGCGTTAACCCGCAGCGAGCTCCTCAGGCGCTCGATCATCCGCCGGCCTTGCTCTCGCCAAGCACGCTGTCGAGCGTCCGCATCCAGTTGCGGCTATCGGTCTTTTCCGCCAGCCCGTCCGCCTGCAACAGGTCGCGCAATTGAGCATGAGCGCCGACGATGCAGAACGTCACCTCGCGATCTGCCAGTTCGTCATGCAGATCATGCAACATGCGCGCGCCGGCCAGATCGATGAAGGGCGATGCCGAGAGGTCGCAGACCACCACCTTGATGTCCGACGATTTTCGCAGTGCAGCCAGAACAGTGTCGAGGATCGTCTCGGCATTGACGTAGAGCAGCGACGCTTCGGGACGGAATGCGATGACGCCGGCGAGCGGCTCCACCCCATGATGCCTGGCGCTATCCGAATAACGGCCGGTTCCGGGGAGCCGTCCGAGAAAAGCCACATGCGGCTGCGACGCGCGGACGAGCAGCAGGAAGATGGATGCGAGTGCCGCAAGCAGCACTCCCTGCAGGATTCCAAGCAGCAGCACCGAAGCGAGCGCGATCGCCGCCGCATAGAAATCGATCCGGCTGATTTTCCACATACGCAGCAGCGCGGGGATGTCGACCAGCCTGTACACGGCGCTAAGCACGATCGCAGCCAACACCGCCTTGGGAAGATTTGTCAGCAGCCCCGTGAAGAACAGCAGACACAGCGCAAGCGTGACCGAGCAGAGCACCAGCGCCAAAGGCGTACGGGCCCCGGCCGCGTCGTTCACCGCAGATTGCGACAGGCCGCCGGCAACCGGATAGCCGTGGCCGAACGCCGCCGCGAGGTTGGCCGCACCCAGTCCCAGAAACTCCTGCCGGACATCGAGGCCGTAGCCATGCTTGGCCGCAAAGCTTCGCGCCGCAGAAATCCCCTCGACATAGGCAAGCAACAGACAGCCGGCCGCGATCGGAAACAGCTCTGCAGGCTTCGACAGCCCGAACGAAGGCATTGCAAGCGCCGGCAGCCCTTGCGGAATCGCCCCGGTAATCGGCACTCCCAGCGCCGGCAGGCCAAATATCGATGCAACCAGAATCGATAGTGCGACGACGGCGAGTCCAACCGGCTTGCCCGGCCGGAAGCGCTCGCCGATCAGCAACAGCAGCAGCGAAGCAAGACCGATCGCTAAGACGAGCAAGTTGACATCGCCGAGCTGCCCGGCGAGCCGAACAGCCCGGTCAAAGAAATTGTGGCCACCGCCCGCTACACCGAACAGGCTGGGTAGCTGCGTCATCATGATCGTCAGCCCGGCGCCCGCCTTGAATCCGACCAGGATGCTGTCGCTGATCAGGCGTACCAAAAGGCTGAGCTTGAACAGCCAGGCGATCAGGCAAAGCAACGCCACCGCACAGGCCACCAAGCTCGCGATGTCAGCGTATCGCGCCGGATCGCCTGCGGCCAAAGCTCCGGCCGAGCCGGCGATCATGAGCGAGATCGCGGATGTCGGACCAATCGCAAGCTGACGCGAGGAGCCGAGGAGTGCATAGCCGACGCCGCCAAGCAGATAGCCGTAGATTCCGACATGAGGCGGCAGCCCGGCGAGCGCCGCATAGGCCAGCGAAACCGGTATCGCGTAGGCGGCGAGCGTAATCCCCGCGACGGCGTCCAAGGACAGAAAGGAAAGCCGATAATTGGCAAGCCACTCCATCGGCGGAAAGAGCCGCGTCCATCCCGGTTGCTGAGATGACGATGGCTTCATGTGAATTGGCCCGTCACGCGAGATTTGAGGCGCTATAGCGATCGCCGAATTGCTCCGATCAACGGCGGCCTGGAGCCAAGCGGGATTGATCTGGATCAAGCGTCGCTTCGGATTCGATCCGTCAACTCGCCTCGTTACGGCGGAGCTCTGATATGGGTCAGGCTTGCTCACGATTCCTGATAATACTGTTCGTCTTCCTCAGCCAGATCGCGCCGGCGCGCCCTGACGATCAGAACGCTCCCGCGCGCATTCAGGAGGAAGTCTGGGCGCTGCCGCTCGTCCTGCCGACCATCGCCTATGTGGTGCGTCCGGTCGGCGACGGCCCCTTCCCGCTCGCCATCATGAATCACGGGGTGTCACTTGACCCGGTGCAGCGCAGCTTCTTTCCGCTGGTCGAATTCCGCGACGCCGCTATGTGGTTCGCGCGACGCGGCTACCTCGTGGTGGCACCGGTTGGATCGGGTTACGGCGCCTCGGCGATCGACATACCCGAACGCGGGCTCTACGGACCGTTCTTCTCCAAGATCGGCAATTGCACCAATCCGAACTTCCACGACGCCGGCATGGCGGTTGCGCAGCTCGACCTCTTGATCATCGACTATATGGCAGCCGAGAAGAAGATCGTGCCGAAGGATGTCATCGTGATCGGCCAATCGGCCGGCGGCTGGGCGTCGATTGCGCTTTCGAGCGCAAACCCGGCGCAAGTCAAAGCCATCATCACCTTTGCAGCCGGACGCGGCGGCCGCGTCGATGGCAAGCCGAACAACAATTGTGCGCCGGACCGGCTGGTCGAGGCTACCCGTGAATTCGGCCGTACGTCGCGGGTGCCGATGCTCTGGATCTACATTGCAAACGACACGTTCTTCGGCCCGGCGCTGTCGAAACGAATGCACGAGGCGTTCACCGCCGCAGGCGGCAACGCCGAGTACCACCTGCTTCCGCCGTTCGGTGACGATGGACATTTCCTGGTCGGCTCGGCCGATTCCATTCCGATCTGGGCGCCGCTCGTCAGCGTGTTCCTGGACAGGCACAAATAGCGACGGCGACCGGCGTGAGGAGCATAGCCATGAAGATGCAGCCTCCTGGACCGTTTCCGATCCCGTTCGTCGCCCTGATATTATCAGCGATGATCGCAGGCGCTCCGGCGAATGGACAAAAGGTGCCGGCTGGCGCGCAACCCGGGGGAGCCGAAATCGCGCCTCGCGGCCAGCGCGAAGCGCGCGACATCAGGTTTGGCGACTGGGAGAAGGTCTGCTTCAAGCCCGGTGGCGCGAAGATGGTCTGCCGCACCACGATCAGCGGCACCTTCAATACCGGCCAGACCGCGGTTCGCGTCTATCTGACCGAGCGCGAGGACAATAGCGGCGCGCGGCTACAGCTTTTCCTGCCGGTTGGTCTCTATCTGCCGGCCGGCGCCACGCTCACCGTCGATCAGGGCACGACCTATCGACTTCCGTTCACGTGGTGTCTCACCAACACCTGCATTGCTGGTGACCTCGCCAACCCGCACCTGCTGCACGACATGGACTCCGGCCAGAAACTCTTTCTGCAAGTGGTCGACACCAACTTGCTGTCGGTGAAGACGGCGCTGCCGCTCGATCAATTTGCGACCGCGCGCAAAGGCGCACCGGTACGCGTTTTCGAACAGGATATCGATGAGTGAGGATAAACACGCGCGGCTAGGCGATAGCCGCCGCCATTCTTTCGATCGGCTCGATCAGTGATTTCGCCGAAAACGGCTTGGTCAGGTAAGCGACGCATCCCGACTCCGTCGCCGCCGTGCGGTTCGCATGGCTGTCATTGCCAGTGATATAGATGACCGGCAAGCTGATGCCGTTGTCCAGGAGCCGGCGACGCAGATCAATGCCGGATTGACCATTCAGATTGATATCCAGGATGATGCAGAAAGCGCCACCGAAATCGTCGTGGCCAAGCAGCGCGCTGGCGGACTCGAATAGCGTCGTATCAAACCCGTGCTGCCCCAGCAGACGCTTAAGGCTCCTGAGCATGGATCGGTCGTCATCTACGACAAGAACAGATCTTCGATTCGGCAAGGTGCTCAGCTTTTCGAGGATGTTTTCGGCCGTCTTCTGCAGTCGGCGGCCTGACCGCGAGCCGAGAAGCTCGATTGATTTCGCACCCCGAGATACGCGCTGTCATCAAGGTGTGATATTGTCCGTTCGGACAGGTGTCCTGAGGGAACCCAACACCCTTTGCGTATTTTTCCTGTCAAAGTGCGATAGTTTCGATCTCGGACGCTAACGGTCTGCATCGTTCCTTGAGCCGAGCACGCCGAGCCGCTCCGCGATCGATACCAATTCGGCGAGCGAGTGCACTTGCATCTTTTCCATCACCTGGTGGCGGTGCGCTTTCACCGTGCGCTCGGTTGTTCCCAATTGATGCGCGATCTGCTTGTTGATCTTGCCGCGCACGATCAGCTCGAACACCTGTCGCTCGCGCGGCGTCAACCTTGCAAGGAGGGAGCGATGGGAATCGAGCTTGCTGCGCTGGCTGCGCACTGCGCCATGACGAGCAATGGCGCGCTCGATTGCATCCATCAACTGTTCCGAAGACACTGGTTTGGTCAGGAAATCCTCCGCGCCGGCCTTGATTGCCCGCACGGCCGTCGCAGTGTCGGCGTACCCGGTGAGGAACACGATCGGCAGCGTCGAACCGAGTTCGCTGAGACGATTTTGCAGTTCGGGACCGCTCAGGCCGGGTATCCGCACATCGAGCAGGATGCATCCCAGCCGCTCATTGTCCGACAGACGATCCAGTAGCTGCTGAGCGGACGGATAGGTTGCGACGTCATAGCCGGCGAGCTTCAGCCGCCGCTCAATGGCTGTCCGAAACGAAGCATCGTCATCAACCACGTGAACGAGGCCAGGCAATTTTCCCTCCGAGGAGGCATGGAGCCGCATCGTGACCGGTAGTCTCGCCGCCGGTCCGACACCATTGCCTACTTGTCCCATAGTACAATGGTCCGTGGGACAATGATTAGGAATCCTGCCTTCGTCGCAGATCAACTTTAGCGAGACTGGACCCGATACCGCATTCTTGCAGCGCAATACTTCTAAAGACTGACAAAAATCGTGACGTTCAGGTTAGGAGTTGGGCCATGTTTTCCTATGTCAACATCGATCCGGCAGCATCCCTACCTAATATGCTCGGCGCGTTCGGCATGGCGAGCGCTTCGAACCCGATGGTGACCTTAAACGAATTTACGTACAAGAAAGGGACGGAGATCTACGGCGAGAAAGAACCTGCCGATTACGTCTATCAGGTCAAGTCTGGTGCAGTGCGAAGCTACAAGCTGCTTTCAGACGGCCGCCGTCAGATTGGCGCGTTTCACCTGGTCGGCGATATCTTCGGGCTGGAGAACGGCAGCGAGCATCGTTTCACGGCCGAGGCGATCGTCGACACCGCGGTGCGCCTGGTGAAGCGTCGCAGCCTCGAACTCGTAGCCGAGAGCGATGCGATGGTCGCCCGCAACCTGCTCAGCATGACCACGAACAACCTGCAGCACGCCGAGGATCACATGCTCCTGCTCGGCCGCAAGACGTCGCTCGAGCGCGTTGTTGCCTTCCTGCTCGAAATGGACAAGCGCCTGACCGCGGCCGGCGTCATGGCGCTGCCGATGTGCCGCCGTGACATCGCCGATTATCTCGGCCTGACGCTGGAGACGGTCTCTCGCGCCCTGTCGCGGCTGCACGAGCTCGGCATCCTCGGATTCATCGGCAACAACCAGCGCCAGATCGTGCTCCTGGACCGGCCCCAGTTGGCGGGCCTCGATTTGCAGAACTGAAAGGCCCTCCTGGCTCGGCGATCGATGCAAGGTGGTCGTACGACCTGCGCAGCACCTCGAACAACAGGGCCGTCGACCAGCCGAACATCAGGATGCCGTTCATTGCGGTTATCGGTCCCGTCAGCCGCCATGATGCCGCGGGCGTGATATCGCCGTAGCCGAGGGTGGTGTAGTTCACGAAGGCGAAATAAACGAGGTCGGCGCCGGCAGGTGCGGCACCGACGATCGCATAGGCCAGTGCCCAGACAAAGACGTCGAGGGTATGAGCCAGCATCAGCAGGATTGCCACAACGACCATGACGCCCATCAGATGAAGTCTCGGCCAAACAGGGTGTCGTTGCTCTGCAATACGGGCGATGGCGACCACAGCGACGGTCACCAGCGCGTGGATCATGATGTTGACTACGCTGATGACTGCGCCGACAAGGAACTGAAGTGCCATCCGTCGGCCCCGGCCGCTAAGCAAATCAGCTCTTGGGAGTAAACACGCCCGCTGCCGCCTTCATGGCCGATTCGCCCATGCTCCTCCCCTGTTCCATCAGCGCTCGCATCTGGTCCTGGAAGAACTCGGACTGAATCCTGACTATGTCCGGCACATCCTTAGCCTCGATTAGCCGGTCGCAGAGGTCAAAAGTCGTCGCGGTCTGCCGCCGCATATGATCACAGAACTGCTTGGCCTGCCCGGCAATCGGGAGCTGTGAGGAGTTCAAGCCCTTCTCAAGCATGTCAAAATAATCCGAATTGGCCTTGCGAACACGGCCGAGATTCTCTGTGAGCATCGTCCGGACCTTGTCCGCTGCCACTTCTTGGGGGTTCGACATCGCATCCTCCTCTCCTGATGAAATCCATTAAGGTGCCGTCTATTTCGCGAGGCCGCCGAACCAGCCGCCACAGAGCCGCCAATTCGAGGTTCACCGAACGCCCGGTGCCGGGCCCGATGACGGGTCGACTGTCCCTCAGCCTCCGCCGTTGTCCTGAGGTCGGCAAGCAAAATCCCGCCGTCCCGCTCACCCAAGAGCGCAAGATGCGGGTGGCGGATCTTCGGTACCCGTCGCTCCAGCGAATACTCTTGATACAGATCAAAGCGACGCGGTGAGCGGGAGCCAGCATCGCACCGGTACTGCCCTAGATCAATCGCGTGCCGACCGGAGTGCCCATCATGAAGGCCATTTCCGTCGAAGAAGCCGTTGCGATGATCCCGGCCGGCGCAAGTGTCATGGTCGGCGGCTTCATGGGCGTTGGTACGCCGGAACGCCTGCTCGACGAAGTCGTGCGCCAGCACAAGACGGGCCTAGTCTTGATCTCCAATGACGCGGCGACACCTGGAAAGGGCGTCGGCAAGCTGTTCGACGCCGGCCTGGTCTCACGCCTGACGGCAAGTCACATTGGCCTCAATCCCAAAGCACAGCAGCAAATGCTGGCCAACCAGATTGCCGTGGACCTGATTCCGCAGGGGACATTGGTGGAGCGCATCCGCGCCGGAGGCTGCGGCCTCGGCGGCGTGCTCACGCCGACCGGCGTCGGAACGACAGTTGCCGAAGGCAAACGTCAGATCGAGATCGACGGAAAGGCGTTCCTGCTCGAGACCGCAGTGCGGGCCCAATTCGCCCTGGTCCACGCCTTCCTCGCCGATTACCTCGGCAACCTCTCTTATGCGCTGACCGCGCGCAACTTCAACCCTGTCATGGCGATGGCGGCCGATACCGTGATCGTGACTGCCGAGCACATCGTTCCGGTCGGCGTCATAGCGCCCGACCACGTGGTCACACCGGCGCCGCTTGTCGACTATCTCATAGCGAACGAGTGAACCATGGATGCACAAGAGATCATCGGCCGCCGCGTGGCACGCGAGCTTCGCACCGGCCATCTGGTGAACCTTGGGATCGGCATTCCGACACTGGTGGCCAACTACGTGCCATCAGACATCAAGGTGTTCTTCCAGTCCGAGAACGGTCTGATCGGCACCGGCCCGATCCCGGAGCAAGGGATGGCCCATCCCCATCTGACCGATGCAGGCGGACGGCCGATCAGCGCGCTTCCGGGGGCCTGCACCTTCGACAGCGCAATGTCGTTCGGATTGATCCGCGGCGGCCATCTCGACGTGACCGTACTGGGCGGCCTGCAGGTCGACGCGGAGGGACACCTCGCCAACTGGATGATCCCAGGCAAGATGGTGCCAGGCATGGGTGGCGCGATGGACCTGGTCAGCGGCGCCAAACGTGTCATCGTGGCGATGCAGCATGCCGCGAAGGGAAAATCGAAGATCGTCAGAAAATGCACCTTGCCCCTGACGTCGTCGCGAATAATCGATCTCGTCGTCACCGACATCGCCGTGATCGGCTTTCCGGACGGCAAGGCGATGTTGATGGAGACCGCTCCCGGCGTCACGGTCGCCGAGGTCATGGCAGTGACGGAAGCCGAACTCGTCATTCCCGACACGGTTCCGGAAATGACGATCTGACGAGGTAACGAACGCGCGGGTATTCAGCGCTGAACAGCTTCCAACCGCTGCGGCGCCCGGGTCCACTCAATCGATGATGTGATAGCCGCCATCGATGTACGTGACCCCACCGGTGATCAGCTTTGCGCCGTCGAGCGCCAGGAAGGCCGTCGCATTGCCGACGTCATTGATGCTGACAAGGCTGCGCGCGGGCGCCTTCGATTGCGCCTTGTCCATCAGCTCGTCGAATTCGGGAATTCCCGACGCTGCGCGGGTGGCCAGCGGCCCGGGCGAAATCGCGTGCACCCGGATTCCCTTCGGCCCCAGTTCGGCCGCGGCATAGCGCACGGCCGCCTCAAGCGCCGCCTTCGCGACCCCCATGACATTGTAGTTCGGCACCACCATCTGGCTGCCGTAATAGGTCATCGTGAACAGCGTTCCGCCCTCCTTCATCAAGGGCTCGGCCAGATGCGCCATGCGCAGGAACGACCAGCACGAAATCTCCATCGTCTTCAAAAAGCCATCCCGTCCAACATCCACGACGCGGCCATGCAGCGCTTCCTTTGGCGAGAACGCGATCGAGTGCAGCACGAAATCAAGCCGGCCCCAGTCCTTCTCGATGCGCTCGAACACCTGCTCCATCTGGCCTTCGGTGTTGACGTCCAGCGGCATGAAGATCGGGGCTTCCAGCGCCTGCGCCAGCGGCTCGACATGCTTTTTGGCCCGGTCGTTCAGGTAGGTGACGGCCAGATCGGCGCCGAGCGCGCGAAACGCCTTGGCGCAGCCCCATGCGATCGATTGATCGTTGGCGATGCCCACGATCAGGCCCTTCCTCCCCTTGAGAGCAACCTTGGTCTCCGGAAACACGGGAATATTCATGATACCCTCTCGCGGTTCGGGCTGGATGATGGACTGTTCAACAACACCGCCAAGGTGTGCTGCGCGATCATCAGTTCCTCATCCGTCGGCACGACGTATACCGGGATGCGGCTGTCGGACCGCGATATGAGCCGCGCGTGGCTGGCATTCGCGACCGGATCGAACGCAATGCCGAGCCAGGCCAACTGCTCGACGATGCGTGAGCGAATTCCAGCCGAGTTCTCGCCGATGCCGGCCGTAAAGACGAACGCGTCCAACCCCTGCAGCGCCGCCGCCAGCATGCCGGCGTTGAGGCAGATCCGATAGACGAAATACTCGATTGCCAATATCGCGTGCGGATCGTTGCTTGCCTCCAATTGCCGCATATCGTTGCTGACGCCGGAGAGACCCTTCAATCCGCAACTGCGATAGAGAAAATCCTGGACGTTCGAAGCCGACATTCCCTTTTCGGATATGAGGTAAAGCACGACCCCGGGATCGATCTGCCCCGGACGCGTCCCCATCGGCAAGCCATCAAGCGCGGTGAACCCCATTGTGCTCTCAACGCTGCGTCCACCCTTCAGGGCACACATCGACGCACCGCTGCCGAGATGGGCGACAATCACCCGCCCTTTCGCAACATCCGGCGCGATCTGCGGCAAGGTTCTCGCGATATATTCATACGACAGGCCGTGGAATCCGTAGCGCCGCACGCCCTCGGCATGGAGCTGATAAGGGATCGCGTAATAGTCGGCCACCGTGCCGTGGGTGCGGTGAAAGGCGGTGTCGAAACACGCTACCTGCGGAAGGCTAGGAAAATTGGCGAGCAGCGAACGGATCGGCGCCAGATTGTGGGGCTGATGCAGCGGTGCCAGCGCCACATAGCGCTCCAGGCGCGACACCACGCCATAGTCGATCAGCACCGGCCGCTCATAGTCCGGACCGCCATGGACAACGCGATGCCCGACGGCCATCGGGTTGATGCGAAGCTCGTCCCGCAGCCACGCTCCGGCAACAGCCATTGCGGCCGGGATGTCCGAAACGCTTTCGATCTGGTAGGCGCGCTCCGCCAGCGGATCGCCGTTTGCATCGACAGCGCGCAGGCGCGGACGGCTGCCGATGCCATCCATCTGGCCCTTGATCTGCCGCCGCAGCCTCCCTTCTCCCTCAATCGCAAAGATCTGGAATTTGACGCTGGAGGAGCCCGCATTGACAACGAGGATCGTATCCATGGCGATCACGCAGCCGCAATTGGAGCAAGCCGGCGCCGCGCGTCGGCATGGAGCGCCGCGACCGCGCAGGAGGCCATGCGCGCCCGCGGCGAATCGGCGCGGGAGGTCAGAACAATCGGCACCCGGGCCCCGAGCACGATACCGGCGCTGTCGGCGTTCGCGAAATAAGCCAGATTCTTTGCCAGCATGTTGCCGGCCTCGAGGTCGGGGACAACCAGGATCTGCGCGCGCCCCGCGACCTCGGACTTTATCCCCTTGATCCTGGCCGCCTCCACGTCGATCGCGTTATCGAAGGCAAGCGGCCCGTCGAGCAGGCCGCCGGTGATCTGCCCGCGATCCGCCATCTTGCACAGTGCCGCCGCCTCGATGGTGGACGGGATCTTGGGCGTGACCGTTTCGACCGCGGACAAGATCGCCACCCGCGGCAATGTGCCGAAGCCGGCCTGCGTGAAGAGATCGATGGCGTTCTGGATAATGTCCCGCTTATCATCGAGATCAGGGAAAATATTGATGGCCGCATCCGTCACAAACAGCGTATCGGCATAGGCGGGGACATCCATCACGAACACATGACTGATGCGCCGATCGGTCCGCAAGCCCGTCGCCTTTGCCGTGACGCTGCGCATCAGCTCGTCGGTGTGCAGGCTGCCCTTCATCAGCATTTCGCCCTTGGCCGCGTGGATCAGCTCGACGCCTTTGGCGGCCGCGGCGTCGCTGTGGGGAACATCAATGATCTCGACGCCGGCGATGTCGAGGCCATGCTTGCTTGCGGTGTTACTGATCTTGGCTTCGGGGCCGACCAGCAGCGGACGGATGATGCCGGCTTCTGCGCTGTCCAAGGCACCGCGCAGCGAGGTCTCGTCGCAGGGATGCACGACAATGGTCGGCACCGGCGGCACGGCCTTGGCGGCCGCGATCAACCGATCATATTTGGTATGGGATCGCACTTCGCCTGAATCTGCGGGCATGATGCTCATGGTGGCGCTCCGGATTCTTCCAACCGGCGTTACGACGCCTTCGCTTTGGGATCGGTCTTGGGATCGGTTTTGGGATCGAAAGGGGCAACGTTCGAGGCTCTGTCCGACGTCTCTGTCGCATCTACGCCGAACAGCTCAGCCACATGGTGCAGGCGCTTGGCAGTCTCACCTGAAATCGCGGCACTCGCGGACAGCACGTCGCGGATGACGGCGAAGGCCGCGCTACGCTCCTGGGCGTTATCGGGCAGCAGCTTCGGGATCGCTGCCAGCGCCTCCTTCTGGTCCAGGAGCAGTATGAAGAATTGCTCGCGCACCATCATCTTGAAATCCGCCAGCGCCAGACGCGGCCCGCTGTCATTGCGCCGAACCTGACGCAGTGCTTCCAGGCTCCGTTCATCGACCATTCCCCGCGCCGACCCGACATAGAGCAAGCCGCGAATGGTTGCCTCCCGAAGACCGCCCTCGTCGATCTTGGATTTCAGCTCTGATATCCGCGCCCGCAATCTCTCGCGATATTCGGCCGACATCTCCTGCCGCCGCGACGGCGTGGACTGCGGATCGATTCCAACCGCCGCCTGAAGCGCGGGCAAGCCGTAGACGGTAAGGAAGACTGCCTCGCTGAGGGCTTCCTGCGAATCGCGCCAAGTGTCGAGCGCGTGGACGATTTGCTTGGAGACTTGCTCCTGGAAGGCAAGGAACGGATTGTCTGATGATACCGGCTTGCGATGCTCACTCGCCGCATCTGCCGCCGCTTTCACGGCGGCCATGAAAGGATTGTGGCTACTGAAGACCTCATATTGCAGGCGCAGCGGGTGCAGCTTGCGCATCCACTCGGCCATCTGCGGCGTCACCATGCCCTTTATCCAGGGCTGGACGAATTTCCGGTAGGCCGCGAGATTGATCTCGGACACGCGCTTGGCGGTGGCGAAGCGCCGCTCGTCCTCCGGCGAATTGCCGCCCATAGCGCGGATATCGTCAAGCGTGCGCGCCTCGCAGCGCATCACCCACTGGCCGACGGCAAGATCGGGATTGACGGTATCGGCGCCTTTTGCCTCGAAGGTCGCTTCATAGAGGCCCGGCGGCAGCACGTCGATCAGATCGATATTGCTGGAAAATTCCGCATGTTCCTTCTTGGCGATGCCGCCGGACACGAAGATTCCGAGATGGCCGACGCTCTCATGAACCGTGTAGACGATGGTCTGGCCGTAGGCCCTGATCTCGTCGACGTCGGCGTAGAGATCGAGGATCCAGTCCAGCGCCTGCTGTGGCGGAGTAATGTTGTCTCCCTTGGAGCAGAACACCACGACCGGCGATTTGATGTTGCGCAGATCGACCGTCTTGCCGTCCGACATCTTGATGCGACCGGCGGCGAGATTGTTGCCGATGAAGAGTTCATCGACGATGAACTGGATTTCCTCCGCATTCAGGTTGACGTGCCCGCCCCACCAGCGCTCGAATTCGAGGTAGCGGTCCGCCTCGGTGTCGACCTTCGAATACACATTGTATTGCTTGGTCCACAGCGTGTTCGAAGGGTTCTGGCTCTCGAAATTCTGCACCAGCCAGGCACCATCGAACTTGCCGGCACCGAGGTCGCTAGTGAGCGCCGTCAGCCAGCCCCCCCCGAGCAGACCGCCCGAATAGCGCATCGGATATTTGCCGTGCACGCCGGCCCAATAGGCAAGCGGCGCGCCGGCGATGATGACGGGCCCGAACAGCTCCGGACGCAGCGACGCAAGGATCATCACGGCCCAGCCGGCCTGACAGTTGCCGATGACGCAGGGCTTACCATCGGCATCAGGATGGCGCCTGATGACTTCCTCGATGAATAATGCTTCCGCGCGCGCGATGCGCTCGATGGTCTGGTGCGGCATCGGCTCCGGCAGGAAGCCGATGAAGTAGCAGGGATGACCGGCCTTCATGGCGACGCCGATCTCGCTGTCCGCCTTGAACCCGCCAATTCCCGGCCCGTGTCCCGCACGCGGATCGACCACGATGAACGGCCGCCGCTCGAGATCGAGCTCGGTACCCTCGGGCGGAATGATGCGCACCAGCGCATAGTTCATCGGTTCGGAGAGCTTGCGCCCGTCCATGACCAGTTCGGCGGTGTAGTGCAGAACATGCGGTGCCGTCTGGGCAATGTGCTGCTGATACTGGTCGCCGCGCCGGCGCAGGATGTCCAGGAACAGCACGCTGCGCTGCCCGGCATCAATCATGTATTCCACGGCCGAGGCAATGAGGCCCGATATGGGATCGCGCGAAAGCGGTGCCTTGTCCATCGACATGTCCGGACCTCCCTGTCGCTTGTCGATTGAATGCGCCGCACCACCTCGGACTTTGATCTACGTCAACGTCGTGAAGCGGAACAGAATGGTCCGTTTTGAGCGGCTTCGGCTCGAGAGCTATTGTTCCGCTGATTGCGCAAGGCGGCTGCGATCCTGATTGATCCAGGCCACCGTCAACTCCCAGGCGACTGACAGGATGACCGGGCCGATAAAGAGGCCAAGAATTCCGTGCGCAAGCGTGCCTCCGATCACCCCGATAAGGATGACGAGGGCGGGTGTAGTAAGGCCGCGCCCCATCACCAGCGGCTTCAAGATGTTGTCGAGCAAGCCAACAATCACCAGAAACACGGTCAGTGGGAGCGCCGTCGTGAAGTCTTTCGCTGTCCAGAGCCAGATGATCACGGGAAGCAGGACGACCGTCGCACCGATCTGCACGATGCTCAGCAGCAGGATCGCGAAAGCCAATAGGCCCGCATTTGGAATTCCCGCCAGCTTGAGACCAATGCCGGCCAGCAGGGACTGGATGATCGCGACGCCGATAACGCCTTGAGATACCGCGCGTATCGTTGCCCCCGCCAATTCCAGGAAGTGCTCGCTCTGCTCGGGAACGACGCGGGACAGGAACCTCCTGCTCGCCGCCACAAGCTGCGGTCCATAGGGGAAGAGAAAGCCGGCCAAAGCAACCGACAGGAGGAATTTGAGCGTTCCGACGCCGGCATTGCCTGCAAGGCCGAGAATCGTCGCAGCCAGCGGCTTCAGATAAGGAGCGATTTCGCCCAGAACGGCGCGGAGATTGGTCGATGCCTGATCCCAGAGATCGTAGAGCTGCGGGCCGATCAGCGGCCAATCCTTGATGCGCCCGGGCGGCGAGGGAACCGCCAGGCTTCCCGCGCTGAGTTGTGCTGCAATTTCCCGGAGGCCATCAACCGCGCCCAGACCGAGCCAGGTCGCCGGCCCGATGACTATCGCGAGATTGACGATAGTGAGAATCGCCGCCGCCAGCTTCGGGCGTCCGCCGAGCAAGTTGGCGAGACCGTTAAAGACCGGATAGAACGCAACGGCGAGCACCACGCTCCAGGCCACGATCGGCACGAAGGGTCGTACAAGAACAAAAGTCCAGTAGATCAGAAAAGCCAGCAATCCAAGCCGGATTGCAAGCTGGATGATGTCCTCCCCGGACAAAAGCTGGCGAAGTGTTCTCAAGGGCGCACCCTCGTTCGAGGCTGCGCGAAAGCGTACCCGCCTCGTTCCGCGACGCGGCTTGATTTAGATCAAGCACACCGGCCCCACTGCCCCCACCCCCGCGAAATCAGTGCCCTCGCCCGCTCGGTTTCGTGCTCGGGAGGGGCTTCGCTTTTCCGCCCCATTGATCCAAGATCAATGCCGCGCGCTCCGCGCAGCACTTGCCTGCAAAACATGAGAGGCGAGAGGAAATAGAGATGAAAGTGATATTCGCAGTTCTGTTCGCAGCCATATTCGCGAGCATTGGCATGGCCAACGCCGCGGACGGCTGCGGCCCCGGTTGCCATGTGGCGCGCAACGGTGGGTGCGTCGTCGACGGCTGGGATAGAGGCGCGCGTGTGCGCAATGAGTGTCCGGTCGGGGCTCACCCCCGTCCTCCGTGCTACCGGTGGTTCGTCTGGAGCCGTCGCGACGGAGCCTGCATCATCAGCCCCAACTAGGGTGCGATCCAGATTGGAATGGTCGGCGTCCATCGTCGGAGCCGGCTTGAGCGAGCCGCGCCTCGCGGCCCGCGTAGATTCACACGACAATCAAGTGCCCGTGACTAATGGCGACTTGATCTAGATCAAGCACCGTGGTCCCCCCCGAGCGGCAGGTTTGATTGCCGATGACGCGGCAATGGTTCTGAATGCCTTGGTTGAATCGAGCGCCATGCTCCGGTGCAGGCCGCCTCACTCCGCTTCGTCGGCGAGACCGGCCGTCAGATTGTTGGAACAAGAGGCAGCAGATGCCGGAAGCCGCAACCTACACAGCGCTCGAGCGCCTGAACGACGGCAGCCAAGTCGAAATCCGATCGCTTCGACCGGACGATGAGGCCGACATGATGGCTGCAGTCGGGCGGGCGAGCGCGCAATCCCTGCAACGCCGCTTCTTTGCGGTGAAGCGCGGCTTCTCGGAGAAGGAGCGCGCCTTCTTCATGGAGGTCGATTTCAGAAATCATGTCGCGCTTGTCGCACTCCTCGAGGAAGCCGATCAATCGGCGATCGTCGGAGGCGGCCGATACGTTGTATTCGAGCCGGGGCGAGCCGAGATGGCATTCGTGGTCGTCGATGCCTGGCAGGGACGGGGCATCGGCTCGATCCTGATGCGTCACCTCGTCAAGATCGCTCGTGATGCCGGGTTACAGGAATTGAGCGCAGAGGTTCTGCCCGAGAATGCCGCGATGCTCAAAGTGTTCGGAAAATTCGGCTTCAAGCCGGTCTCGCGGCGAGACCCGCAGACGATCCATTTGGCGCTGACGCTCAGCTAAAAACGGATCATGGCCCTGCTGTCATGCGCCTACTACGGGCACTTTGCCGGGTCACAGGTAGAGCACGGCAACTGCGGTTATTGCCCCAGAAAATATTCCGAGCGAGATCACGGCCGCTTTGAATACCAAGTCATTCTCGGCAAACCACAACAAGCCAGACCTCAATCCGAGAACGCCCCTGCGCCAACGCAACCGAAAGATGGCGAAGATCACTATGGTTTTCGCCCGGGTCGTATTTGAGAACGACGGCATGGCCCCAATACTCCACACCACCCATGATGTGGCTGCGGCTGGCAATTGACCAGTGCAGTTTGTGCCACTGAAAGCTCGCAGCGTAGCAGCACTTGCCTAGGCTGAAGGCGCGGCTTCGCTTTCTTCCGGCGCTAGTCGCATGTGATCTCTCAGCCGCTCATCCTCGCCTGCGCTCCACCCCACTCCCGTGTGCGGCGCGAGCGAGGGGAGTCTTCAGTCGTCGTCAGCTCCCTGAATGGAGAAGCCTTGGCCATACGGGTTCGTCGGGCTATCCGGTACGTACGGATTTCCAGCACCGAAGGGATTGTTGACGCTATCCGGAGAGAAACGACTTCCATAACGGCCGTATGGGTTTGAAATCGAATCCGGATCATACGGGTTGCTGCTTAAGCGCCCGCGATAGTTTCCCTGGCTGTCATACAGCTTGGGTGCATCCATCGCGTACGGATTATTGGCGGAGCTGTTGCTGTGGGTGCTGCCATATCGCCCGTACGGATTATTGACGCTGTTTGGATTGTAGGGACTACCAGCACCGTATGCGTTCCCGGTTGAGTTCGGGGCATATGGGTTGGCGGAATAGTTGCCGAGATATTGCGCGCCAGCGCTAGATGTCATCACGACCAGCAGGGCGATGCTCAAGGCCATCTTCATCGGCATTTCCTCTTCGTTGCAGCATCACGGTCGTACTCGTCGGACATACAGTCTTCAGACAGTATGGCCGCACTCAACTTTTCACGACGCTTCCTGAACGTCACGTGACCAACCGCCATGATGCATACCGTAGCCGGATATCCGGCGGCTGCAGCGGTCCTTGCGGGCCGAGCTTGACCGGCCTATCGGCATAGGCACCCACCTCACGTGCGGTCGGGCGCACCGCTACCTCAGCCCGAGAAGGGAGCGCCGGTAGCCGCTGGCGCGGGCTTCGCTCCTGCACACAAAGCCTCCGGTGTGACCCAGTCCGTAACGTTTTTGCCCTTTCAGGTAATAGCGCGCGCGCCGGAAATCGAGCCAAACCACGGAATCACCAGGGCAATGCCGCTGGGCCTGGGCTTGATAGCGGAACGGCGTCAGCGGGACGGCCTTTGCCTCGTGTGCGGCGCACACGAAAAGTGAGAAAAAGACGACAAGTCCACTGTGGTTGATCCAGGTCAACGGCGCGCCCCGGGCGTTTCTAACGTCCCGATCCATATCATTTTCAACGTGCCGCCTGAAGACGGCCGGAACCGACTGTGCTATCTTTCGACCGGCCGCGATTGAGCGAGCAGCAACATGCTCACCATTCCACATCTGACCGCGCAGGCGCTTGGCGCCTTTCTGGCCTCCGAGACAAACGGACGGTTCGGTGCGTCTTACGGTTACCTCAACGAGCTTCTGCCATATGCGGCACGCCTGTCGCTCGAATGCATCGGCAACAGCGACGCGCTCTATCACGATATCGAGCACTCGATGCTGGTCACCCTGGCCGGCCATGACATCCTGATGGGGCGCGCCTTGTCGCGGCCGACGACGGCCGAGGACTATTCAAATTTCATCCTGGCCTGCCTGATCCACGACATCGGCTATGTCCGCGGCGTCCTTCAAGGAGACGGGGACGACGTCTATGTCGCCGATGTCACCGGCGCGACCGTCCGGCTTCCGCGCGGCGCGTCCGATGCAGCGCTCGCCCCCTACCACGTGGACCGATCCAAACTGTTCGCGCTGGAGCGTTTCGATGGTGTTGAACACGTCGACGCCAACCGGATGGCGCGCGCGATCGAATACACGCGATTTCCCTACGCACCGTCATCGTCGGACGACGATCTGAACAATGAAGAGGGCCTGCTGCTGCGCGCCGCGGACCTGATCGGCCAACTCGGCGACCCCAACTATCTGAGGAAGGCCAATGCTCTCTTCTATGAATTCGAAGAGACCGGGATGAACAAGCAGCTCGGCTACGATACCCCGGCCGATGTCGTGTACAAATATCCGCAGTTCTATTGGAACACCGTCGCGCCGCAGATATCGACCGCCATTCGATACCTGAACGTCACGTCAAGCGGCCGCCAATGGATCGCAAACCTTTACAGCAACGTGTTCAGGGCGGAACGAGAGATGAGGCTGTCCGGTCCGGAGCTGTGACGCCCATCAATTGCCAGCCCTATCAATTGCCGGGGCACGCGCGGCAAGTGGCAGATGTAACCGAATTGTCCGGCCTTGAAATGTGCGCGTAACCCTGACCTTCGAAGTTCCGGCATGCGGCGCCGCTCGCGGTTACCGCAAAATGCATTCGTTAGCCGGAGGCCCAAGGAGGAATTCATGGCAAACAAACTCGCACTGGCGGCATCGGTCATCATGCTGATCGCAATCTCGGGCGCGGCGGTTGCAGGCAGCCCGAAAACGCACGCGCGCACGCATTGGTCCGCGGCATCTTACGCTGCGCAAGCCGCGTACTACCCTTACGCCTTCGAGCCGGCAGCGCCCTGGGTCGCGTACTGGCCCAACGTGCGCCCGTATCACGGCGGACCGAAGTCCGACTATTGAGATCGCCGGCGTAGCCTGCACGGCGGGTTGTTCATATGGCCCAACAATTAAGGCGTGGTGCACCGCTTACGCGCTACGCCGCCAACCGGTCGAGCAGCGCCAGCATGACCGGGGCGTCCGGCATCGGCAGCACCGCGTCGATGCGCTCGATCAGGCGCGATTGCAGCAGCGCATTGCGCGCCTTGCCGATGGTGCCGAGCGGACCGCGGAATCCGTGATCCTCCCATGCCATTTCGAGCAGGCTTTCGCTCATCAGCGCGTCGATGAGGTCGTCGGCCTGGCGCTCGATGCTGATCAACGGATGCGCGGAGAACACGGTCGGCTGCGGATAGAGGATCACCGGCTTGGCCGGCGCGTTGGCCTCCAGCCGCTTCCAGCGCTCGGCATCCTGCAGCACCCACTCCACCAATTGATTCTCGTAGCCGACGATCAGCGGCTGCGCACCGGCGCCGCCGGCAACATAATCGTCGAACAGTTTTCCCGAGGACGGCGGCTTGAAGCCCATGCGGCGGAACACGGTGGCGACGTCGCCGTCGATGCGGCTCAACGTATCCGGCATCACCACGTCGCCCGAGAGCAGGCTCGCCGCGAGGCCGGCGAACATAAATCCCGAATTGGATTTGTTTGGATCGGTGCAGACGATGCGGGCGCGGCCGAACAGGTCTGAGACGCCGATCGCCGCCCAGGTCTCGCCGGCGATGATCGCCTTGAGCAGCTTCGAAAGGTCAGCCTTGTAGCGCGGGCCGCCCATCGGCTCGGCGAAACCGCCCTTCACCAGGCCATCGGCAATGCGGTCCCATGAATAGAGCACGATCGGCGAATTGAAGATCACCTGGTCGCGCGAAATCTTCACGCCCGAGGTGCGCGCCACCTCCACCAGCACGGAGGAAGACGGCCACAGGAATTGCGGCTTCTGGTCGAGCAATGCACGCTCGCGCACCATCTCCACCGATCCAGCGCGGCGCCCGTCGAGCACCAGCCCAAAGCGGCGTTCGAGCACGCCGCGGACACGCGCATTGGCGAGGAAGCCTTCCTTCTCGCCGCCGGCGAACCCGAACAGCTTCTTGGCTTCACCGAAGCGGCCGGCGATCTCAGGATGTTCGCGAAGATAGAGATAGCCTCCGGTCGCCGCGGCGCTTGCGGCGACGAGGCCGATCCCGAACGCACGACGCGACATGGCCATCAGGTTGTTCCCTTCTTCTGCCCGGACGGGATATCGGCCCGCGCCGGTCCGATATCCTCGTCGAGCGAGCTTTTCAAAAGCTTGAGTTCGATGTCGAGCCTGTCGAGATCGGCATCCTGCAGATTGGCCGCGTAGCGCGTGAACGCGGCATCGAGCCGCTCGATCAATTCACCGGTCGCGGCAAGCCGCGCGGCGTCGGGCACGGCGCTGCGCTCCAGCGAAGCATAGGCCTCAGTGATCTCGGCCGCGCGCGGCAGGTAATAGGTGAGGAAGCGCCTGACACGGTCGATGCGCAGCGGGTCCCGCTCGATCGCGGCGAAGATATCGCGCGCGATCTTCACGAGGTGGCGGACGCGCTCGGCCACCGCACGAGTCCGGATCGCTGCCGCCGTCGTTTCCATGCGCTCCGTCAGCGGCTCGGCCTCCGTGAGGAGCTCGCGCGCGAATTCGATGCGGCCGCGCGCCGCGCCGCTGGCGTCGAGTTCGGCGAAGCGCCTGCGCGGCGCCATCACCGCAACGACGCCGCCGCCGGCGAGCACGCTGACGAGGAGAGCGATCCAGAACGGCATCCCGACGCCGATCGCAAGCGAAGGCAGCAGGATGGCCGCCGCCGCGCCACCGGCAATCCAGCCGAGCCCGGACGGCGCGGCCGCCATCAATTATATCCCCGCACCGAGCGGAACGCGTCCGTCAGGCTCTTGGTGCCGTCGAACACCCTGCCGCCGGTCAGCTTCGCGAGATTGTCGAGCTGGCTGCGATCGACCTGGTCGCCGAACGTGACCCCGAATACCGGCACACGCCGGCCATCCGCCCGCCACGCGGCCTCAAATGTCGACAAATAGCCCTGGCTCTTGCCGTCGGTCATGATGACGATGGCCGGCAAATGCTCCCCGCCGTCGAGCAGCGGCTTCATGGCGACGAGCGCCCGCTCGCCACAGGTGTAGAAATCGGTGCCGCCGCCGACGCGCAGCTCCAGCGCCTGGGTGAGAAGCGTGGCCTGCTCGGGGTCGGCGCCGGTGGCGCGCGCCGTCCACAGCACATGATCGTTGAACGGCAGCAGCAGGATCTCGTCCGCCTTGGTCCATTGCACCAACAACTCGCGGGTGCGGGCGGGCGTCAAAAGGAAACGCATCGCGTCGAGCAACTGGGTCTCGCCGGCCCCCTGCATGCTGCCGGAGACGTCGAGGCACAAAGCGGTGAGCGAGGGACGGCGGAGCGCCTCCTGATAGATCGACAGCGCCTTCTGAATCACCGCGGGCTCGGGTGGGCGGATGACGTTCAGCGCGCGCGCCGGATCCAGATTGGTCTTGGGATCGGCGGGAAGCGGCGCAGCACGGCCGACCTCCACCCGCCGTCCGGTCTTGGCGATCCGCGCCTGAACCTCGCCCTTGAGCAGGAAGGCCTGCAGATCGGCAAAGAAGGTTTCGACGTCCTTGCCGCGGCCGCGATCGACGAAGCCGAGCGGAGAATCGGCGATCGCCACGCCGTCTTCCGGATAGATCGCGTAGAGCGGCTCATGGCCATCGGCGATCAGTTTGTCATTGGTCTCCTTGATAACAGCCTCATAGTTCCAGATCGCCTGGTAGTGCACACCATTCCGCTCGCCGTCGCGATAGAGATCGGCGAGCCACCCGCTCGAACCCGCGCTGCGCTCGACTCCTTTCAGGAGGCCGCGCGCCGTCGCCTGCACCTCGGGCTTGTCCAGATCGCCGGCTTCGATCAGGTCGGGCTTGCCGATGCCGGCCGCGAGCATCGCGAGGTAGGCGGCCGCGCCCGAGTTCGACTGCGTCGCCGAGGTCATCAGGAATTTCAATCGGCCGGCCTCGACGGCGGCGAGAATATCCTTGGCCGTCACCTTGGCGCCGATCCAGTTCAATTCTTGCGCCTTGGAGCGGCGCACGCCGAGGATGACCGGCATCTGCACGATCGACTTGACCGACTTCACCCGCCGCTTGGTGTCGAACATGTCGATCCAGATCGAGGCCGCCGGCCACACCGCGTCGGCCGGCGGATCGTCGCCCTTGAGCGCCAGCGCGATATCAAGCGAGCCCTGATAGCGCATGGTGCAGGCGGCATTGCGCGACTTGCAGAATTCCTGCACCAGCGGCTCGAGCACGTCATTCTCCGAGCCCGACAGGATGGTGAATTGCGGTCCCGGCCCGCCGCTGCAGCCGGAGAGCAGCACGGCGATCAGCGGCGCCGCAGCGAGCAGCGCAAGCCAGCGCCGCGGGAACAACGCGAGGCTCATGCAGAGGCCTTGGTCACCGCGGATTTCAACTCGTCGGTCAGCTCCGACATGCGCTGTTCGATCTCGGCGCGCTTGGTGCGGCCCTGCTCCTGCACGGCGAGCACGCCCGAGATGGTGTCGATCAGGTCGCGATTGGTCTTTTCCAGCGTCGTAATGTCGACGATGCCGCGCTGCGACTGTTTCTCGATCTCGATCGCCTGGGTCTTCATCATCTCGGAGGCCTGGCGCATCATCTCGTTGGTGGCATCGGTGATGGTCTTCTGCAGCTCGAGCGCGGATTTCTGCCGGTTCAGCCCGAGCAGCAGGATCATCTTCTGCTTCCACACCGGGATAGTGAGTTCGGTGGTGGCCTGCAGGTTCTCGATCAGGGTCTCGTCGCCCGATTGCACGATGCGGATCTGCGGCAACTGCTGGATGCCGATCTGGCGTGCCTGCTGCAGATAGAAGATGCGCTTCTCGAGCCGGTCGAGCGCCTGGAGTGCGTCCTGATAGGTCTGCGCCGCGAGCAAGGCGTCGCTGCTTTGGCCTTGCGCGGTCGCTGCCCGCTCCATCTCGACCAGCTTGCCGCCGCGGAAGTCCGCGGCGAAGGCCTTGCCGGCGTTGATATGCGCGTCGAGCTGGCCGAGCGCGGTCCTGGTCTGCTCATAGAGATCGTCGAGCAGCGCGATGTCGCGGCGCAGGACCTCCTTGTTGCGATCGAGCTCGACGCAGACGCGATCGATCTGCGAGGCGACATCGCCGAACTGCTCGGCAAAGCGGCGCAGCCGTGCCTCCGCCGACGAGAACAGGCGCGTCAAGAGGCCGCTGTCCTTGAGATCGGCGGGATCGAGCCCGCGCGCTTTTGCCAAAATGTCCGACAACAGCTTGCCGGTTGTTCCGAGCTCTCGATTTTGCGTCTGGGACAGAATGCGGTCGGCGAACTCGACCACCGACCGCTGGGCGCGCTCGCCGAACGTGACGATGCGCGAACGATCTGAAATATCGATTTCGGACTTGATACGTGCAATCACTGATGCATCTGCCGGCAATGCCGGGACACTCGTCGTTTCGCTCACCGCCTCACTCCCTCTCGGCCGCGGCCATGATAGCATGCCGGACTGGTTCCGCAGCTAAGCGCAGGCGATACGACAGATTGATGACAGTCTCCGAGGTTGACGACAGGCCTGTTGATGAAGCCCTTCCCGGAACGGGATACGTTACCGGCCGCCGCAAAACCCGATCCGGCTCGACCCGCCCGCACGGAGAAATTCCTGTTTGAATTCAAAGATGTAGGCGCAGGTCATTCACAGCACCGATCCGCCGATGCATTACGTTGTAGCGCAACGCCGCGATCCCCAGCCCCTCATGCTAACGTCGATCCGCCGACGAATCGTTTGCAGCACGAAAGGTCCGCACAGATCCAATGCAGAACCAAAACGCCAAAGCGCTGAAATCCGTCTGTATCTTCTGCGGCTCCAGCCCGGGCCGTGATCCGATCTATCTGCAGACCGCGGTCGCCACCGGACAGGCGCTGGCAAAGGCCGGCATCACCATCGTCTATGGCGGCGGCAAGGTCGGGCTGATGGGAGCAGTAGCGGACGCGGCGCTCGCGGCGGGCGGGCGTGTCGTCGGCGTCATTCCGCGCGCGCTGGTCGAGCGCGAGATCGGGCACACGGGCTTGAGCCAGCTTCACATCGTCGAAACCATGCATGAGCGCAAGACGATGATGGCACAGCTATCCGATGGCTTCATCGCGCTGCCAGGCGGTGCCGGAACACTCGAAGAACTTTTCGAGGAATGGACCTGGGCCCAGCTCGGGATCCACCAAAAGCCGTGCGGCGTGCTGAACGTAAAGGATTACTTCGCGCCGCTGATCGCGATGGTGGAGAGGATGGTTGCCGAAGGCTTCACGATCGCAGCCTATGCCGAGATGCTCATCATCGAAACCAAGGTGGACGCGCTGCTCAGCCGCTTTGGAACCTACCAGCCGCCGCCACGAAAATGGCTGCGCACGGAAGCGGCTGCCAAACCGTAGAGCATGATCCGGGAAGGCGGAGACCGGTTTGCCCTCGCGACAACAAAACGCGAAGCGTTTGCGCGGAGATCATGCTCAAACCAGAAGATGAAATCGTGATCTGGTTCCGTTCAACCGAATCACGATTTCAGTTGCGTCACCCGCCGTGCTTCTGCGGCTTATGGCCGCTCTGGCCGGGATCGTTGTGCTTGTTGTGGTGGCTTTCCTGGTTCAGCCCGCCGCGGCTCACCGGAAATTCCGACTGGCGCGCATCCTGTTTCGGATGTCTCGCGCCTGCATCTTCCACAATGCGCGCGCCTCGTTGCTCGACATTGCGCGCGTCGGGAACATCGGGCTTGCGTTCCAGCATCCGCAACTGCTGCTCATGGGTCTTCTTGCCCTGCAGCACCGTCTTGCGCGATTTCGGCGTCTGATCGCGCGACGGGCGGCCTTGCCGGCGATCTGGCGCCTCGATACCGCCTTGCGGGTTGGTATCGTTCTCGACGTCGCCCTCAAAGGTGTTCTCGCCTTCGACCTCCTCGAGATCGTCCGGCGTCGCCTGCGCCATCGTGACGCCCTTCGATCCGCCGATCAGCGGATTGCGATAGAGGTCGACATCGCTCGGCCGTTTCGTCTTGTCGTGTTTCGTCATGATCGGTTCCCCGTACAATCGAGCATGTACGAGGACAACGCGCGCGAAATGCGGGAGTTCATTCCGCGATCGGAATCGAAGTGGAGTTGGACGTCTCAGGAACCTCACTCGGCCCGAGACGACCTTGTGACCAGGTCAGGCGGCCCGCACCGTCTGCAGGAACCGGCTAACTTCCGTCTGGAGCCGGCTGCTGTCGCGGGACAGCGATTGCGCGGACGAGAGCACCTGCGTGGACGCCGAGCCTGTCGCGGTGGCGCCGCGCTGCACGTCGGTGATCCGCGAAGAGACCTCCTCGGTCCCTTGTGCAGCCTGTTGCACGTTGCGCGCGATCTCCTGCGTCGCCGCACCCTGCTCTTCGACCGCGGCGGCGACCGTCGAGGCGATCTCCGCCAGCGATTCGATCGTGTTGCTGATCTGGCCGATGGCGCCGACCGACTGATTGGTCGCGGTCTGGATCGCCGCGATCTGCTGACCGATTTCGCCGGTCGCCTTCGCCGTCTGCTCGGCCAGCGCCTTCACCTCGGATGCGACGACCGCAAAGCCCCGGCCTGCGTCGCCGGCGCGCGCAGCCTCGATGGTGGCGTTGAGCGCCAAGAGGTTGGTCTGGCCCGCAATGGTGTTGATGAGCTCGACCACATCGCCGATGCGGCTGGCGGCCTTGGACAGTTCGCTCACGCGCTCGGTGGTGGCGCGCGCCTGGCCGACCGCATCAGCCGCGATTCGCGCCGAATCCTGGACCTGTCGGCTGATCTCGTTCACCGAAGATGACAATTCT
Source organism: Bradyrhizobium sp. Arg237L (assembly GCF_029990105.1). Lineage (NCBI taxonomy): Bacteria > Pseudomonadati > Pseudomonadota > Alphaproteobacteria > Hyphomicrobiales > Nitrobacteraceae > Bradyrhizobium > Bradyrhizobium sp. Arg237L. Next base: position 89,771 of record NZ_JAQMIL010000027.1, read on the forward strand.
TCCGTCGCGGTCGCCACCGATTGCACGTTGGCCGACGCTTCTTCGGAAGCCGACGCCACCGCAACCGTTATCTCCTGGGTGCGTTCGGCCGTCGAGGTGAGCGCCTTTGCGGAGTGCTCCAGCTCCGTCGACGCCGTCGAGACGGTGCTGACGATCTCGCCCACGGCTCCCTCGAACGCGTCCGCAAGCTTGATCATCTCGGCCCGGCGCTGCCCGGCGAGGATGTCATCCTGCCGGCGCCTGGAGTCGGCCTCGAGCACCGCCTTCTCTTCCGCCTTGACCTTGAATGTCTCGACAGCGCGCGCGACCGCGCCGATTTCGTCCTTGCGCCCGATGCCGGGCAACTGGACGTCGAAATTACCATTCGCGAGTTCCTGCATGGCCCGGCTCAGGCTGCGCATCGGTCCCGCGATCGAAAGCGCCGACAGCACCGAGGTCACGATCAGCAGCAAGGCCGCGACGCCGCCGATCGCGAGCGACATCCTGTCTGCCGAGGCTGCCTGCTGCGTCGCCTTTTCGATCTCGCCGGCCATAGCCTGCTTGGCACGGTCCACAATCGCGTTGGCGTTGGATTCGAGCTCCGCGGAAAGCGACAGCATGACGTCATTGGCGATCTGTCGTGAATCCGTCGTCAACTGGGCGGCGCGCGCCTGGGCCTCGTTCGAGATCGTCAGCCCGGAAGCTTCGACGGAGGCAATTTCCAGAAGCTCGGTTTTCATCTTCGCCAGTTTCTCGGCGGCGGACTCATAGGCAGTCGCCGTGCTCTTCAGCTTCTCCAACTGCGAGCGCGCATCGGCGGCCGAGAGACGGGAGATATCATCGATGAACCCGAGGAATCCGTTGTAGCGTGCCGCCAGATACTCGGTGGCCTTCTGCAATTCTTCATCGGTGGTGGCAACGCGGATGTTGGCCGCGCCGATCTGCAGGCCTCGCGCCTCCGCCTTGGCGTCGATTGCCGCGCGCGCGATGTTGGACTGCAGGAGCACGCTCTCATTGGTGCGGCTGACCGTGGCATTCGCCGTCAGTTGATTCACGATCATCAGCGCGACGAAGATCACGCCGAGCGCGGATGCAATGCCAAGCTTGGCTCCGATCCGTAAGTTTTGAATACCTTTGATCATGTCCACCCCGTTGCAGTCTGGCCTTTGGCCCAACCTCTTCAGCCGGGGCGAACTTATTGCTGGGGCTGTTTAAGTAACGTTAAACGGCGGCAGCGAAAGCGATGAAACAACCCGAGAGCGAATGAATCATCGCCTGCAGAAACGTACGCTGCATATGCCGACGCGCGAACGCTCAGCTCGCACAACTCTCTGATGTACTTCTTCGTCCAGAAGACGCTTGGTCAGGACAATTCGGCAGCGCGCTTGTCCGCATAGGATACCTTCAGCAGAGCATCTCCTTCAACTTCGACACGGCGCTATCCGGCGTCGTCAGCACCGGCCGCCTCGATGCTTGCTCAACCGCTGATGCCGCCGGCGCCATGCTATATTGCGCGAGCGCGATGACGTCGCAGTCGCGCAAGTCTTTCGATGCTTCGACCACAAGCCGATCATGCTCGGCGCGATCGCCGCGATCGAGCGCCGCCAGCGCGCCTTCCGCCAGCCTCAGTATCAGCTCGACGGAGTCGGGAAACTCGCGAGGCATGGACGCCAAGGTCGGCGGAAATGTCGAGAGCAAACCGACCTTGCGGCCGCTTCGCGCAGCCTGCTCGATCATCGCCTCATTGGGCTTCAAGACCGGCATCGGCGCATGCGCCCGCGCGACGGCCTCGATGCACGGACCGAAGGCGGAGCAGGTGAATAGGATCGCGTCGGCGCCCGTGCTCACGACATAGCGGCCGAGCGCGAGGAAACGTTCAGTCATGACGTCGGTGAGCCGGCCGTCGCGCGCCAGATCGGCCGACAGGCTGTCATCGAGCAGGTTCATCAGCCGCGCTTCCGGCCACAGCTTTGCGAATGATGATTCGATCGGCTGAATCGAATGTTTCAGGGCGTGAATGAGTGCGATACGCATTTTCGTTGTTCTGCTTCCGATCAATGGCCGATGCTCGTCAGCGCCCGGTCGACGGCCCGGCCGAGCCGATCGACGATCATATCGATATCACCAGGCGTTGCGATATAGGGCGGCGCCAGCAATACATGGTCACCGCGGCGGCCATCAACGGTGCCGCCGGAGGGATAGCAGGCAAGCCCATCCTCGAATGCCGCGGCCTTTATCTTGTGGTGAAGCTTCAGAGTGGGATCGAACGGCTCGCGCGTGCCGCGGTCGGCGACCAGCTCAATCGCCTGGAACAGGCCGCGGCCCCTGATATCGCCGACATGGCGATGATTGCCGAACCGCTCAACGAGGCGACGTTCAAGCTGCCGGCCCAATTCCTGCACGCGATCGAGCAGTCTTTCATCGTCGATGATCCGCTGCACTTCCAGTGCAGCCGCGCAGGCCAGCGGATGCGCGAGATAGGTATGGCCGTGCTGGAATGCGCCCGAGCCGTCGCGGATCGTCTCACCGATGCGGGCGCTCGAGAGCATTGCACCGATCGGCTGGTAGCCGCCGCCAAGGCCCTTGGCGATCGCCTGGATATCGGGCGCAACACCCTCCTGCTCCCAGGCATGCAGCGTGCCCGTGCGCCCCATGCCGCACATCACCTCATCGAGGATCAACAGCGCGCCATGGCGATCGCATACCTCACGGATGGCCTTGAAATATCCCTCCGGCGGCGGCACGCAGCCCGCGGTGGCGCCGACCACGGGCTCCGCGAGAAAGGCGGCAACGGTATCAGGCCCGAGGCGCTGAAATTCGGCTTCCAGTTCGGCCGCGAGCCGTGTGACGAAATCGGCTTCCTGTTCGCCGTCGCGCTGCTCGTGATAGGCAAAGGCCGACGTCACATGGCTGAACGCCTCCGACAGCAGCGGCGCATAGGGCTCGCGCCGCCACGCATTGCCGCCGGCCGCGAGCGCGCCCAGCGTGTTGCCATGATAGCTCTGCCGCCGCGCGATGAAATGCCGGCGCTGCTTCTGACCGATTTCGACGAAGTACTGCCGCGCCAGCTTAATGCTGGCTTCGATCGCTTCCGATCCGCCGCTGACGAAATAGACGTAAGCGAGACCGCCGGGTTCGTGACCCACAAGCTTGTCGGCGAGCGCCTCCGCCGGCTCGGACGAGAAGAACCCGGTATGGGCATAAGCGAGCTTTGACGCTTGCCGCGCCACTGCTTCCACCACACGCGGATGCTGATGACCAAGACAGGAAACCGCGGCGCCGCCGGAGGCATCAAGAACTTTCCGGCCATCTTCGGCGATCAGCCAGACACCCTCGCCGCCGACGGCTTTCGGGGGCGTCTCGCGCAAATTTCGGTGCATCACGCGGCTGAAGCGGATGGCCATGACGGTCAGCCTTTCCTGATGAGAGATCGCAATGAGGGCGAGCTTACTCGGAGGTCGCAATCATAGTCTATCGCGGCACATTTCTTGCTACTCCCGACGGGACTTCCCAGGGGAAATTTCCATGCAATTGACGACCCGAGTGACCGCGATCCTTGCCCTGCTCGCAGCCTTTGCGGCGCTGCCCGCCCCGTCGCTGGCGCAGGACAAGGTCGCCGTCGGCGTGTTCCCGCTCTCCTCGTCGCTGCCTCATTTCGTCGCGCTGGAACGCGGGTTCTTCAGGGAACAGAACATCGAGCCTGAGATGACGAAACTCCTGGGCGGGCCTGCCAATGTCGCGGCGCTGATGACCAACCAGATCGAGGTCTCCGCCGTGCTGGTCACGCTCGAAGGCCTCAACGCCAATGTCAAGAAGCCGGGGGTTGCCACCTATATCAGCCTCAACAGCCAGACCAAGGTCTGGAAGATGGAGCAGTTTGTCGTCCGCAGCGGCTTTGCGGCGAAAACGATCGCCGATCTCAAGGGCGCCAAACTGATGTCGGCGCCGGGTCCGGCCAACATCAACACCGCCAAAGCGATCCTCGCCAAGAACGGCCTGAAGGAAGGCGACTACACCATCGACCAGCTCGACATGGGCCAGCACGTCAACGCGATGACGGCCGGCACGTTCGACGGCGGCTACACGCTCGAGCCGAACGCATCGATGATGATCAAGGCCGGCGTCGCGCATCCGATCGAGGCCGGGGTGATCTCGAAATACATCCTCGGCAATGAGAATGCCAACGCGTACGCCGCCGGCTGCGCGATGACCGCCGACTTCATCCAGAAGCGGCCGGATGTGGCAAAACGCTTCGCCGCCGCCTGGGCCAAGGCGATCGCCTTCATCAACGCCAATCCGGATGAAGCGCGCAAGCACCTCGCCAAGAATACCTACACGCCGGACAATGTGGTCGATATGGTGCCGATGCTCGGCTATGTGATGGTCGGCGACATGACCAAGGAGCAGCTTGCCGATCTGCAGGCCTTCGCGGATTTCGGCAACTCGATCGGCGTCGTGCCCGAAAAGATCGACGTCAGCAAATTCCTGCACAAGTTCTGAGGGGCGTATGACGAGCGCGGCCGCAAGCATGGCGAGCGGGCCGGCCAGCGGCTTCGACGAGTCGCGCCGGACGGCACCGCATGTCACGATCCGGGGGCTTTCCAAGCGTTACCCCGACGCGGTGATCTATGATAATTTCGATTTCGATATCCCGCGCGGCAAGCTCATTTCGGTGTTCGGCCCGAACGGCTGCGGCAAGAGCACGCTGATCAACATGGTCGCAGGGCTGGTGCCCGCTGATGCCGGCGAGGTGCTGTTCGACGGGCGGCCGCTGAGCCGGGTCAAGTTCGGCTATGTGTTCCAGAACTATCGCGAAGCCCTGTTTCCCTGGCTGCCGGCGTTCGATAACATCGCCTATCCACTGAAGCTGATGGGCGTGCCGAAGGCGGAACGCAAGCTGCGCGTTGAGCGGCTGGTGGCGCATCTCGGCGTCAAGATCGACCTTGCGCTTTATCCCTATCACCTCTCTGGCGGACAGCAGCAGCTCGTCTCGATCATGCGCGCGCTGATCGTCGAACCGGAGATCCTGTTCCTCGACGAGCCATTCTCCGCGCTCGACTACGAGATGACGCTGTTCATGCGCGAGCAGTTGCAGCGCGTGTTCATGGAAACGAAGACGACGACGGTCCTGGTGTCGCACGACCTCGAAGAGGCCGTGTATCTCTCCGACTACGTATTGCTCCTGTCGCGCCATCCGGCACAGGTGGTCGAGTTCGTGCCCTATGACGCGCCGCGACCGCGCTCCGACAAGACGATGACCGAGCCCTCCTTCGTCGCCACCAAGGCGCATTGCCTGAAGCTGTTTCAGCACGAGGTGCGCCGCGGATGACCGGACGCAAGCAAATCGCGAGGGCGTTGCTGCCGCTGGTCGGTGTCGCGATGCTGCTCGCCGTCTGGACGCTGGTGAACGGGCTGAAACTGATCGATCCCGTGCTCCTGCCCTCGCCCGCCGCGACGTTCAAGACCTTGTGGGAAGGCATGACCAGCGGCAAGCTCGGCGTCGATTTCGTCAAGACCGTGGTGCGGACGATCTCCTCCACCGCGATTGCGGCCGTCATCGCCATTCCGCTCGGCATCCTGCTCGGCTCCTCGGAAAAACTCTATCGCTCGGTCGAATTCCTGATCGACTTCTTCCGTTCGACGCCGGCCTCCGCGATGTTTCCGCTGTTCCTGGTGCTGTTCGGCGTCGGCGACCGCACCAAGATTTCGGTGGCCGCGTTCGGCGCCGGCCTCGTGATCCTGTTCAACGTCGCCTATGGCGTCATGAACGCGCGCAAGACCCGCCTGCTTGCCGCCAAGGTGATGGGCGCGTCGCGGATGCGCGTGCTGTTCGACGTGATGCTGCTGGAGTCGCTGCCGCAGACCTTTGTGGGTTTGCGCAACGGCGTGTCGCTCGCACTCGTCATCATCGTGGTCGCCGAAATGTTCATCGGTTCGACCGACGGGCTCGGCCAGCGTGTATTCGAAGCGCAGCAATTGTTCGACATGCCCGGCATGTATGCGGCGATCTTTGCCGCCGGCGCGCTCGGCTATGCGCTCAATCTCTTGTTTCTATTGATCGAACGGCGCTTCGTGCACTGGGCCGGCCGCTAGAAGCAAGGCCCTTACGGTCTCAAGACGAGGCCGTGCGAACCCGAAATATCCCGGTCACCTTGCTGTGAGCAGTCCTCGCCTCGCTCGGTTCGAATGGCCTATCCTCCGTGACACGTCCGCATCCTCCGACCGAAACCTCCATTCCCCAGGGAGAATCTCATGGCCCGCACCGTTGCCGACCAGATGGTCGAGACCTTTGCCGCAGCCGGCGTGAAGCGCATCTACGGCATTGTCGGCGACAGCTTGAATGGTTTCACTGATGCACTGCGCCGCCACGGCGGCGTCGAGTGGCTGCATGTGCGCCACGAGGAAGTTGCGGCTTTCGCCGCCGGCGCCGAGGCGCACACCACGGGCGAACTCGCCGTCTGTGCCGGAAGCTGCGGGCCCGGCAATCTGCATCTGATCAACGGCCTGTTCGACTGCCACCGTTCGCGCGTGCCGGTGGTGGCCATCGCGGCGCATATCCCTTCGCCCGAGATCGGCTCACACTTTTTCCAGGAAACGCATCCGGAGCATCTGTTCCGCGAATGCTCGACCTATTGTGAATTGGTTTCGGGCGCAGAGCAGATGCCGCGCGCGCTCGAGATCGCGGTGCGGCGCGCAATCGCCGAACGTTGCGTCAGCGTCATCGTGATTCCCGGCGACATCGCGCTCAAGCCGGCCACCGGCACGTCTGCCTCGACATCGACAGGGCTGGTGCTGTCGCAGCCGGCGGTGGCGCCATCAGATGCCGCGCTTAAACAACTCGCCGACCTCCTCAACCAATCGGAACGTGTCACGCTGCTCTGCGGCAGCGGCTGCGCCGGCGCGCATGACGAATTGATGCAGCTTGCGGAAGCCCTGAAGTCGCCGATCGTCCACGCCATGCGCGGCAAGGAATATGTCGAGTGGGACAATCCTTACGATGTCGGCATGACCGGCCTGATCGGCTTTTCCTCCGGCTATCATGCGATGGAAAACTGCGACACGCTGCTGATGCTCGGCACCGATTTCCCATATCGACAATTCTATCCGAAGGACGCGCGGATCGCGCAGGTCGATGTCAGGCCCGAGGCGATCGGCCGGCGCGTGCCCGTCGAGCTCGGCGTCATCGGGCAGGTCGGCCCGACATTGCGCGCGCTGTTGCCGCGGCTGACGGCCAAGGACGACCGGCGGTTTCTCGATGGCGCGCGCAAGCATTATGCCGAAGCGCGCCGCGGCCTCGACGAGCTCGCCTCCGGCCGCAAGGGCGGCACGCTGCATCCGCAGCAGATCGCGCGCCTCGCGAGCCAGCTCGCCAGCGAGGACGCGATCTTCACTTGCGACGTCGGCCTGCCGACGGTCTGGGCGGCGCGCTATCTCGCCATGAACGGAAAGCGCCGCCTGATCGGCTCGTTCTGGCATGGCTCGATGGCCAACGCGATGGCGCAGGCGATCGGCGCCCAGGCGGCCGCGCCGGGACGCCAGGTCATCTCGCTCTCCGGCGACGGCGGCTTCACGATGCTGATGGGCGATCTCTTGAGTCTTTCGCAGCTCAAGCTGCCGGTGAAGGTGATCGTGTTCAACAATGGCGCGCTCGGCTTCATCGAGCTCGAGCAGAAATCCTCCGGCTTCCTCGACACCGGCACGGAGCTGAAGAATCCGAACTTCGCCGCGATGGCGGAGGCCACCGGCATCAAGGGAGTGCGCATCGAGGATCCGGCCGAGGTCGAGGGCAAGCTTGCCGAAGCCTTCGCGCATCCCGGGCCGGTCGTGATCGACGCCGTCGTCAACCGCCTGGAGCTCGCGATGCCGCCCAAGGTGACCACCGAAATGGCCAAGGGCTTCACCCTCTACATGGTGCAGGCAGTGCTGAACGGCCGCGCCGACGAGGTCGTCACCCTGGCGCGGACCAATCTGTTGCGCTGACAGAGGCGAGATCGAGCTGCAGTTACGTAGCCCGGATGCAGCGAAGCGTAATCCGGGACTGCTGGAGCCACGTGCGAGAACCCCGGATTGCGCTTCGCTCCATCCGGGCTACGCATTTACGTGCAGCGCGCCGAAAAACCTGATGCCGCGAGCTTGGCCAGCACATCGTCCAGATGGGCGCGGTCACGGGTTTCGATCACAAGCTCAAGCAGCGTCGCCTTGGCCGGCAGCGCCGAGAAGGTCCGCTGGTGCGAGACCTCGATGATGTTCGCACCGGCTTCGGCCAGCAGCGCCGAGACGGCGGCGAGCTGGCCGGGCCGATCGACGATGTCGAGCGTGAGCTGCGTCAATCGTCCCTCACGCGCAAGCTCACGGGTCAGGACCGAGGCGACCAGGCGCGTGTCGATATTTCCGCCGGTCAGCACCAGGCCAAGCTTCTGCCCCGCGAAGCGCTCCGGCGCCGCCAATACAGCGGCGAGACCCACGGCACCGGCTCCCTCGACGACCGTCTTCTCGATCGAGATCAGCATCGCCACCGCGCGCTCGATCTGATCTTCGGTGACGAGCAGGATGTCATCGACCAGTTCGCGCACGATCTTGGTCGTGATCTGGCCCGGCGCCTTGACCGCAATGCCCTCGGCAAGGGTATCGCCGCGCATCGGCAGATGTTCGTTCCTGACGGCGTTGTACATCGATGGGTAGAGCTGGGCCTGGACGCCGATGATCTTCAGACCGGGCTTGAGCGATTTGGCGGCGATCGCGATGCCCGAGATCAGCCCGCCGCCGCCGATCGGCACGACGAGCACGTCGAGGTCCGGTACGGACGCCAGTATCTCCAGCGCAATCGTCCCCTGGCCCGCCATGATCAGCGGATCGTCGTAGGGATGGATAAATGTCATGCCGCGTGTCTCGCAGAGCTTGCGGGCAAACTGCGCGGCGTCCTCCAGCGTCGCACCGGAGATGATGACTTCGGCGCCATGACGCCGGGTGTTCTCGATCTTCACCATCGGCGTGCCGATCGGCATCACGATCGTGGTGGGAATGCCGAGCCGCAAAGCGTGGTAGGCGACGCCCTGCGCATGATTGCCGGCCGACATCGCGATCACGCCGCGCTGCCGCTCCTCCGGCGACAACGCCTGCAGGCGGTTCAGCGCCCCACGCTCCTTGAAGGAGGAGGTGAACTGCAAATTCTCGAATTTGAGCCAGATGTCGCAGCCGCATATCTCGCTTAGTGTCCGGCTCTGGTTCAAGGCCGTGACGATGACCGAATCGCGGATGGTGGCCGCGGCGGCCCTGATATCGGCCAAAGTGATCGGAAGGTTTTTCAAGTTGACCTCGTTTGTCCTGTAGCCCCTCTTGGCGCGCCTGTGGCATGTTGACGGCCTCGCTCCTTGGATACGGCCTGGAATGCCAACCTATATCGCCCTGTTGCGTGCCGTGAATGTAGGCGGAACCGGCAAGCTGCCAATGGCCGAACTGAAAGCGATGTGCGTCGCCGAAGGATTTGCAAGCGTACAAACCTATATCGCCAGCGGCAATGTGGTGTTCGACAGCAAATTGCCCGCCGCGAAGGTGAAAGCGGCGCTGGAGAAGCGGCTGCAGGCCTATGCGGGCAGCCCGATCGGCGTGGTGATCCGGACCGCCGACGAGATGGCCGCGGCGCTGAAGGCCAATCCGTTCCCGAAGGCGCCGCCGAACTGGACGGTCGCGATCTTCCTTGATGAGGCGCCGCCGGCCGATGCGCTTCAAACGATCAAGGGGCAACAGGACGAAGAGGTGCGCCTCGGCAAGCGCGAGATCTATGTCGCCTACGGCTCAGGGATCGGCCGGTCGAAGCTGAAGATACCGGCGGCGACGAACGGCACGGCGCGGAACATCAACACGATCGCGAAGCTCGTGGAGCTCGCGTCGGGCAGTTAGAGCATTTTGAGCGACGTGGAGGGCTCAGGCGTCCTGGAGCGCAGCCTGCGCGTCCTCGCGCTGCCTGACCGGCTCGGCTCGCTCGACCACGTCGCAGTTCTCGCAATGCAGGACGGTACGGAAATGCTTGTCCAGCGCGACGGTCCGTTGCCGGCCGCATTGGCAGCGCATCTGCTTGTCCATGGGAATGACCCTGGTTGTACTTGATTCGCGGGAAGGTCGGTGCGCCTAGCTAGCCGCTAAGGGTTAACCTAGTGTGACGATGATGATGCGAATCTGGCGCGGCTTCGGCTCGCCGGTCTCCCGCTGGGACCGGAAACGTCAGTGAAGACCGTTAGCTGCAAGCCGGACCAGCAATTGCCGCTTGGCCTTGTGCCGCGCCCGAAGATCGGTCAGGCGGCGATGAAACTCGTCGTCAGTCCCTTGCAGGAGCGAAAGCTCGCGCAGATCCGCGAGCATGACGGCCACTTGATCATAGGCGTTGTTGTTGCGAAAGGCGACAATAGCTTCGACGTCCGTCCAGGCAGATTGGCCCCGCCGCTTCAGGGCATCTATTCTGACCTTCCTGGCTTTCGTCTCGCGCTCCTGCTCGCGCCGTTTCTCAGCCTGCCTTCGCTCTTCCTCCACCTTGCGGCGCGCTTCCGCCAGATCAGCCGCGATCCGGCGCAGTTCGCCGGCCTGCCTGCGCGGTTGCACAGGCTTCCCTGGCGAGGTGGCAGGACGGCAGCGGCGACGGAAATCCGCGCGGACCAGCGGATCGCCATCGTAGAGACGACGTAGATAGCCGTCTTTCTCCTTCGCGCCGAGAGCTTTGATCATTGCAGTGACTTCCTGTTCCGATGGTTCGGGGGGCAGGACCGCGGACCTTACGGCCGCCGCTTCGACGAGATCGCGGTCAATGCAGAAGAAGTTTGCGAATGCGACAAGCTGCGGCGTCAGCGGCCCCAGTCCGTCGAGCGGCTCGATCGTGTTGTCAGGAGTGTCCTCGTTCTCGACCGACATCAGCCACACGAGATAGAGCGACCGGAGATCGCCCTCGAGCAGATCATTGCGCAGCGGCGCGATCGCATCCAGCCAGCCCTCTCCGCCTTCACCCTCCGCATCCAGTTCATCCCGCGATACGTCGAGAATGACGTTTTCACCTTCAGATCGAATGCGGGCGACATCCCGATCGGCAATGAATTGTTTCAAGCGAGGGACGTCCAGCACGAGCTTGGGAATGCGGATCGCGATCTGCCGCGTGCCCCAATTAGCCAGATACAGGAACAGATCGAAGTATCGCGCCATCAGCCGATCAGGATTGCCCTTGAAGTCACCCCAATTATAGGTGTTCACAAAGCTGCTGGCGGTGATGTCGGCGCGGCTCGACAGCGCGCGCAGTTCCTGCTGCTCGGTCGGACCGAGCTGCCGATCGATCGCCCTGAACTCGTAATATTGGTATTCACTCACGTGGTCACCGCTGGTCGTTCGATCCCGACGCTCGCACTGGAGCGACACATGTTACATTCGAACGAGCCGAACGATTAAGAACGTGCCTCGAACCTTCAACAGGAGATTTCTGACCTATCGCGCACGCGGCCACGGTATTCAGAGGCTTGGCACGTCCTCGAGCGCGACCGGTTGCAGGCCACCGAAGCGGCGTTCGCGGCGGTGGAAGGAGGCTAGCGCGTCCGCGAGATCGTCCCCATCGAATTCCGGCCACATCCGATCGGTGAAGTGCAGTTCGGCATAGGCGCCTTCCCACAGCATGAAATCGGACAGGCGCTTTTCGCCGCTGGTGCGGATGATGAGATCGACATCGCGCAGATTCTGCTCGCCGGTGACGAGTTCGGAGAAGGTCTCGCGCGTGAGCTTGCCAAAGCCGGCGACCCGCGTCGCGGCGTTGAGGATGGCATCGCGCGCGGAATAATCGATCGCGATGCGCAGATGCAGGGCGTCGCCATCAGCCGTCGCGCCTTCCGCGCGGGCGATCGCAGCCGCAATGCCGTTGGGAAGGCGATCGCGGCGGCCGATCACGGTGAGGCGGACGCCATTGCGTACCAGCGCCTGGATCTCGTTGGCGAGATAGAAGCGCAACAGGCCCATCAGCGCGGTGACCTCGGCCTTCGGCCTGCGCCAATTGTCGCTGGAGAAAGCGTAGAGTGTCAGCGTGCCGACCCCCTGCGAGGGCGCCGCCTCGACGATGCGGCGGATCGCTTCGACGCCGGCCTCGTGGCCGCGCAGCCGCGACAGCCCCCTCCGCGTCGCCCATCTTCCATTGCCGTCCATGATGATGCCGACGTGAAGTTTGGAGGAAAGATCACTTTGCATTACAAAGTCTCCGATCAAAAAAGGAATCGTGATCAGGCCGGCAGGATGCCGAGCCGGGAAGGCGCGGCGCCCTCCTTGCCCGCGGCCTTGGCGGCGTCGCGCACCAGCCGTTCCAGCACGACCAGATAGTCGAGGAAGCGGCGGCGGCCCGCCTTGGTGAGGCGGCAGGTGGTGTGCGGGCGGTTGCCCTCATAGCCCTTGGTGACTTCGACGAGTCCGGCTTCCTGCAGCACCTGCAGATGACGGCTGAGATTGCCGTCGGTCAATCCGCAAAGCTGCTTGAGATCGGCGAACGCCAATCCCTTGGGATGCGTCATCAGCGAGGTCATCAGCCCGAGTCGCGCCTTCTCGTGGATCACGCGGTCGAGACCGTCATAGGAGAACGGCGCGGTGTTGGCTTCAATCTTCGACATCGTTTTCTCCGGTGGCGAAATACAACAGGGCAGCCATCAAAACCTGGCCGACGACGAAGGGCAGGCCCATGGTCCAGGGCGACAACGCGTGGCTCTGGCTCGCGACCACCAGCACCGCAAAGCCGGAGAGGAAATACCAGGCGCCGGCAAGGGCGATGCTGCGCGGCAACGAGCGGACGGAGGCGAACACGCCGAGGCTGACCAGCACCTGCCACAGGCCGGGCAGCATCCACAGCGTTTCCGGCGCGAACTTCCACAACAGGATCGCGAGCAAGACGCCGGCGATGCCCGCGGGCAGGAACTGCTCGACCGCCTGCTGGATCATGGCGTCCGCGAGCCCGGAATGATGGCGGCGCGAGCGCGCCCGCATCTCGGTCCAGATCAGCGCGGCCGAAAGCAGCGCGGCCACGGTCCAGCCGCCAAAGAAGGTGAGCGGGTTCCCGGTCGGATTATCGAGCCAGAGGAACTGCAGGATCGCCGTCAGCAGCGCCACGCCGGCGGTGGCGGCCACGGTCGCCGGACCGTAACCGCGGAACGCCGTGCCCGCCGCAATCTGGCTGCGGATGGCAAGAATGTCGGCCAGGGCCTTGTCGAGGTCGCGCATCGGTTGTCCGAACTTTGCATTGCAAAGTACAGGAGTCGCGACACGGGCGCAAGTCAGCCAGCGGCCGACTGGCGATCACTTCGGCCGTCTCTGCGGAAACAGTTTGTGTAGCGCGAGCGCCGCTATACCTTCACCAGGCTCGCAAATCCGCCATAGATCATACGCTTGCCGTCGAAGGGTACCGACTTGCCGTTCATCATGGATTTGAGGCGTTCGTCCGCCATCACCTTGGCATTGATCTTGTCGCGCTGGGCGCGGGATTTGTAGGTGATCCACGCGAACACGACGGTCTCGCCGGGTTTCAGCTTGACGCTCTGGGGGAACGAGGTGAGCTTGCCGGGCTTGACGTCCTCGGCGACCCATTCGCGATAGTCCAGCGCGCCATACTCGCGCCAGATCTTGCCGCACTTTCGCGACATCTGGGCATAGGCGGCGAGATTCTTCTTCGGGACGGCGAGGATGAAGCCATCGACATAGGGCATGGGCGGTTCCTGTTGTTGTTCCCGTCATTGCGAGGCGGAAGCAACGAAGCAATCCATTTCTCCGCATACGGCGGCATGGATCGCTTCGTGGAGCCAGTCATTGGGCGGCGCTAGCGCCGACCCGGCGGCTCGCAATGACGGTTTGCGGGTCTCTCAGCTATGGCAACAGGATGCCTGAACCGGCGTCGGCTGGTATTGGTCACGGTGCCGCACCCAGTCCATCGGATAGGGCAGGCCCTCTTCGTGACGGCCGAGCGGCGTGAGATCGAGATAGTGATAGGCCGCGTTCATCATGTCGAGACCGCGAGCAAAGCACGAATAGGTGTGGAAGATGTCGCCGGCCTCGTCGCGATAGAACACGCTGATGCCCGGCGCCTCCTCGACGCCGAAACCGGACGTGCCGAAATTGTAGATCTTGGCGCCCGACTTCAGTTCCTCCGGCGTGAACGACACCGCGAAGTCATGATTGAAGTCGCTGTTCGCCGAGGACAACCAGTCGAAGGTCCAGTCCATCCTTTTCCTGAACGCTTCCAGCTTCTCGAATGGCGCACGCGAGATCGCCACCAGCGTGGTGTCGCGCGCCGCCAGATGCGGGATTATGCGCTCGTTTCCGTCGGCCCAGAACGAGCAGCTCTTGCAGCCTTCATCCCAATCGGGCGCGAACATGAAGTGCTGCACCACGAGTTGCGGCTTGCCCTTGAACAGGTCGGCGAACGCCACCTTGCCGTTCGGGCCGTCGAACATGTAGGCCTTGTCGACCTTGACCCAGGGTAATGCCCGCCGCTCCGCGCTGAGGACCTCGCGGGCACGGGTGAGCTCCTTTTCATGCGCCATATGGACCTTGCGGGCTTCAATCCACTCCTCGCGTGACACGACTTTGTGTGGCTGCATGGTGTCCTCCTTGACAGTATTCAAGCGACGAAATTCTCCAGCTTGGCGAACAGCTCGGTCCATCCACGCTCATGATTGTCGCGCGCGGTCTCGTCGACGAACTGCTCGTGATGGAAGGTCAGCAGCGTGCCGGCGCCATCTGGTCTCAGCGATACCGTCACCAGCGACTCGCGCTCTGGCGTCGAATGCCAGGCCCAACTGAAAACCAATCGCTCGTTTGGCACGACCTCGCGATAGACGCCGCCGACTTCGTGATATTCGCCATCGTTGCCGGTGAAACTGATGCGGTAGCGCCCGCCGGCGCGAACGTCGAGCTCAGCCCGCACCGAGCCGGGCTTCACATTCGCCGGCCCGAACCATTGCACTAGGTTTTCCGGTTCGGTCCATGCGGCGTAGACTTTTTCCGGCCGCGCGCGGAAACGGCGCGTGAGGGTGAGGCCGGGGCGCGCGGCGGGGCCGGGCTTGGCGCTGCTGATGGCCATGGGTCTTCCTCCACGAAGGCGGCAAGGCGATCGAAATTGTCGGACCAGAAGCGCACATAGCGATTGAGCCAGTCCATCGCCTGCTCCATCGGTCGCGCAGTCAGCCGGCACGCCACCGTGCGGCCGGTCTTCTCCCGCGTGATCAGGCCGGCATCCGACAATACGTCGAGATGCTTCATGATCGCGGGCAGCGACATCTGAAATGGCTGCGCCAGTTCGCTCACGGATAGGCTTTCCTTCTCGCCAAGCCGTGCCAGAAGCGCGCGGCGAGTGGGATCGGAAAGCGCCGCGAACGTACGGTCCAGCGTCTCGTCGAGATACTTAACCATATGGTTTAGTATAGGCTCGATCGATCACGAGTCAATGGCTCGAATCGCGGGAACATTCACGAAAACTTGGCGCTCAGAAAGAGGGGCAAAGGCGACTTGCGCGCCGTCCTTCCCTTCTCCCCTTGCGGGAGAAGGTGGCGCGCATACAATGCGCGACGGATGAGCGACTATCTGGATTGTCAAGTTGCATTGGCGTAAGCGGCACGCGCCTCGCGTGC